>JBDSFC010000013.1:0-7096 GCA_039919745.1 Bacteroidia bacterium
TATGCAACAATCGTCTGCAAGCATGTTTAATGCTGGTAATGGCGCGGAAAATAATCCTCAGGATTTTTTTAAGAATTGGTTTAACCAACAATCGGCTGCTGCAAAACAAATGGCAGATTTTAACCAAAGCATCAACAATAGTTTCCAAAGCTTTGGAAAAACGCCACAAGATTATATGAGCAATTTTGGTCAAACAAATACTGCTTTTACAAATATTTATAATTCATGGATGAATACATTGAACTCTTCTTACGATTCAATGAGTAAAAACATGAATGGTGGTTTTAATAAAGATGTATTTACAAACTTTGTACAAGGCAGCCAAAATTATGCTAAAATGCAGGAGTTTTTTCAACCAATGGCAGAAGCCATGAAAAAAGGCCAGTTTAACATGGATGCTTTTAAAAATTATTTTACTGCCGATAGTTATAGTAATTTAACTAAACAAATGTTTGGTAATTTTTATACCGGTTCTTCTTTAAAAGAAGTTTATGATAATGGGATGAAACAAGTACAAGGCTTCTTTACTAACAACAATAATTTAGCTAAAGAATATTATACGCAAGTACAAAACATGTCAAAAGAATTTCCAAATGCTTTTGCAGGAGATTCTTCTAACTTAGCCAGCTTAAAAGAACTTTATAACAAAACCAATAATATTTTTGGTAAAACGTTTGAGCCTATTTTAAAATTAGCTAATCCTGGAAAAGAAAAAGAAAACGTTGAAGCTACAATTGCTTTAATGGATAAAATGACTGAGTACAGCATTAAACAATCTGAATTACAAATGCAATTACAAGCTACTACTCAAAAAAGTGTAGAAAAAATTGCTAAAGACTACGCTGAAAAATTCAGTAATCCTGCTAATTTAACTCAAACGCCAAATGCGCAAGAGATGTACAATGAGTGGGTAAAAGTAAACGAACAAATGTTTACTGAATTATTTGCTACAGACGAATTCAGCAAAGTAAAAGCAGAAACTTTAAATTTAAGCATGGACGTTAAAAAACATTTCGAAACTCAATTTGAACATGTATTTGAAAATTACCCGGTAGTTTTTAAATCAGAAGTTGAAGAAATGCAAAAAGCTGTTTATGAATTAAAAAAGCAGGTAAAAGACCTCCAATCAAAATTAACAGCTCAAGGTGCTGATCTTTTTGAAGATGATAAGAACTCTAAAAAGAAAAAATAGTCCTTATAGCTAAGAACCCTAAAGGCCGTCCATTTGTGTGTTTGCAGGGCGGCTTTTTTTGTTTATATTAGTGATACAACGCTTTAATTATGGAAACAGATATCATAAAAGAGATGGCCGATATGAGCCAGAAAGTTTTAAAGAGCTACGAAACTTTAAAAAATATTGAAGAAGTAGAAATTGCTACTACACCAAAAACTGCTGTTTATAATGAAGATAAATTAACGCTTTACCGTTATAATAGGGATACAGATGCTACTTTCAAAACGCCGATCTTAATTGTATACGCATTAGTAAATACTTACAAAATGCTGGATATACAACCAGACCGTAGTTATATTAAAAATTTATTGAATGCCGGTTTTGATGTGTATTTAATTGATTGGGGATACCCGAGCAAAGGAGATAGATATTTAAGCATGGATGATTATGTGAATGGTTATATAAATAATTGTGTTGATTTTGTCCGTAAGAAAAATCGTATTGAGAAAATAAATATTTTAAGTATTTGCCAGGGCGGAACTTTAAGTGTTATTTATTCTTCTTTATTTCCAAATAAAATAAAAAATTTAGTAACGCATGTAACACCAATTGATTTTAGTACCAACGATGGTTTATTATTTAAATGGAGCCGCGATATGGATTTTGATAAATTGGTGGATGCCAATCATGGCCTTGTTCCCGGTGATTTCTTAAACCAGGGTTTTGATATGCTTAAACCAATGATGAAAGTTCAAAAACAACAAACGTTGACGAACAGTTTAGAGGATAAAGATAAACTGATGAACTTTTTGCGTATGGAAAAATGGATCAGCGAAAGTCCTGATCAGGCCGGAGAATGTTTCCGCCAGTTCATGAAAGAATTATATCAGCAAAACAAATTAGCTAAAGGCGAATTAGAAGTTGGCGGTAAAAAAGTAAACTTAAAAAATCTTACTTCTCCTTTATTGAATATTTACGCAACCGAAGATCATTTGGTTCCTCCTGCTGCAACTATTCCTTTAAATGACCTTGTAGGAAGTAAAGACAAAGAATTATACAGCTTTAAAGGCGGACACATTGGTGTTTTTGTTGGCGGCAAATCTCAAAAAGAATTAGCGCCCGCAGTTACAAAATGGTTAAAGGATAGAGATAAATAAATTCCTTTTCAAACTTCGCTCAAGATAAAATAAGCCATCATTGCAAGCGATAGCGCGGCAATTCTGCTCTTGTTTGAGATCGCTTCGTCGTACCCCCTCACGATGACGAATAACTTCAATAGTTCCAAACTTCGCTTAAAAATATAAAAAAAGCCGCATTAAATTTTTAATGCGGCTTTTTTTATAAGTAAAATTTTTAATAAGCGTAATCGCTTAAGTATTCAAATGGTTTTGTCAGTTTGCCATCAATCGCAATACTGGCACGTTCAAGAATTTTATCTTTATCTTCTGAAACCAAAAACGGTAATACTCTTTCGGTAAGATCTTTACCAAAATCATCACTGGCATCACGCGGTAATTCGCAAGGCAAATTATCTACAGCCATAATACAAATAGTGTCTTTATTAAAAGGCAGATCTTCTTTTCCTGTAACAATGTTATAACCATAAAACGGTTGTGCAATACTGCTTGAGCGAACTGTAGTTGGAACAGAGCCATCAATATCGCAGGTAATATCAGCAATAACTGACATATGAAAATCAGCTTCTTTCATATCGGCTACAGTAAACATTTTAGGCGAGCGTGGATCCCAATAATGAGCTGATAAAAATAAGTCGGTTACTTTGGTAAATGCGCTGAACTTCGAAACAAAATGTTCAGGATGTTTAAAAAAATCGTTAAGGTCAAAATTATGATCGTTTGGTCTTTCAACATAATCCCTTGGATTTAACTGGCAATATACTGGTTCACGAAACGATGCCATTAAAAATTCTTCGGGTGTAACTTTTCTTATTCTTAATGCGCTTAAAGTTTCTATTACACCGTTGGCAACACGTCCGCCACCGGTTAAAGCAATTTTTATATTTGGTAATTTTACACGTTTTAGCTCTTCTTCCATTTCTGCACGATCGCGACAATGGTTAGCAGGCTTTAAACGAAAAAGATCATATTTTAATCCATATCCTAAAATGCCATTATAAGCACCTACAACACCTGCATAACGACCAAAGCCAATAATACGATTGTGGTTTTTATCCGTTAACGTTTCATAATCTATCATTTGAATTTTCTTTTCTATGATAGCTTTCATTAATTTTTTATTGTGAGGTTGTTTTTTTATCGTGTGAGAAAAGAAAAAATATTTTTTACCAGGAATGATCAGCTCTACCGGAACTTCTTTTACTCCCATTAATACATCACAATCATTCAGATCTTCCTGCAATGTTATACCAAAAGAGGTGTATTCATCATCGCTATAGCAACGTATCTTACTTGGTTGTACTACAATTTCGATATTAGGGTATTTCCGGTTCAGATCCGAACAAATAAGGGGGGTAAGGGGTACGCGCTTATCTGGGGGGTTCTTTTCTTCGCGTAATACGCCTATTTTAATTCTTTGCATTCTATTTTGTATTTTTACAAAGATAACATTTATGCCATTTTTTAAACAAGTTTCAGTTATTATTTTTTTTACCTTTTTTACCGTATCCATCTGTTTTTCTCAATCTCAGAAAGAATCGTTGTTGGTAAAGAAATATCCGCCCGCACAATTAAAAATGGATGGCGAGGTAATAAAAAATGTGGTTATGGCAATGCACCCTGTTATTGGGATATACAACACACGACTATATTATTCTAAACTATTTAGTGATTTTATTACCAATTTAAATGATAGTTTAACCGAGAAGCAATTCAGGATCAAAACCAAAATTTTATTGGATGAATTGCATTGCGGTCACACGGAAGCACTCTTATCAAAAACATATTATAAAGAATCCGCCAAACAAACCTATAATTTTTCGCCCTATTTTTTTATTCCTATTAAGGATAAAGTTTATATGTTGGCAGCGGTAAATAAGAAAAAAGATACACTTATAAAAAGAGGTGTTGAAATAGTTTCTATAAATGGAATAGCTGCAGATTCAATGTTGCGTTATTGCAAACGTTTTATAAGTACAGATGGTTTTAACCGCACAGGTAAGGATCATTATATGCAGGCCGGCTTTAATTCTTTTTATCTCTCTTTATTTGGAAGACCAGATACATTTCATGTTGCATACCTCGATGGTAAAAAGCTCAAAAATGTAAAATACGCGGCGTCTAAAGCAAAAACAATTCCGCCAATTCCAATTGGCATTAAAGCAGATAGTACGTTTACACGTTATCGTTTAGCAAAAATGCGTTTTGGCTATTTGGATGAAAATAATAAAAGTTTATTCTTAAAGATCGAAGCGTTTTCGAGAAGAAGGGCAAATAAAGCCTATCGTAAAATATTCAGAAAATTAAAAAATAATAAAACAGAGAATCTTATTATTGATCTGCGTAATAATGGCGGTGGTAGTTTAGAGAATAGTTATAATCTTTTGAGTTATTTGATCGAAACCAAACAAACACAAACATTAAAGACACCCTTGCATAGTTACCCGTATAAAAAATATACGCATGGCAATGTATTTTTTAAGTTAATGCGTTTTGGTTTTGGCATCATCTCGCAAAAGAAAACAATAAATGATACTGATAATTTTATTTATAGTATTAAACCCCGAAAGAAAAACCATTATGATAAAAAGATCTACGTACTTATTAATGGTGGATCTTTTTCCGCATCCTGTTTGGTAGCGGCTTACTTAAAAGCTGATAAACGCGCAACATTTATTGGCGAAGAAACCTCTGGCGCTATAGAAGGGTGTAATGCCGGAATTACACCCTATTACACTTTACCAAATACAAAGATGAAGATCAGGATGCCGGCGTTTAGAATTGTACATGATGTCTGCCCTCAAATTACTGGTCATGGCATTATGCCTGATTATACGATTGAATATTCTATGAAAGATATTTTAGCGAAAAGAGATCTGGAGATATTAAAAGTAAAAGAATTAATAAATAAATAATATGAAAGTTCATTTTAAGATCGGTGTTTTACTTCTGTTAATTGCCAATGTTGTTTTTGCGCAGGGCAATTTTATTAAAGATAGTTTAGATAATTATATTCAACGTGAAATGAAAAATTGGCGTCTACCGGGAATGGCTATTGCTATTGTGAAGGATGGCAAAGTTATTTTTATAAAGGGTTACGGCTATGCAGATAAGATCAAAAAAACACCGGTAACCGAAAACACGGTTTTTCAGATCGCTTCCTGTACCAAGGCATTTACGGGCACTTCACTGGCATTATTAGAGCATTATGGAAAGTTGAGTTTGGAAGATAAAGTAAAAAAATATCTTCCTTATTTTAAAATGAATGAAGAGTGCTTAACCCAACAAATAAATATTCGTGATGTATTATCTCATAGAATAGGTTTCGGTACTTTTCAAAGTGATTTTATCAATTTTAATTCATCAAAGTCAAGAAGGGCCTTGATAGAGAATATGTCTACTATCACACCTAAATATGGTTTTCGCGAAGCTTATGGCTATTGTAACATGGGTTTTGTTTGTGCTGGTGAGATCATTCCTGCGGTTTGTGATACAAGTTGGGACGATTATTTGAAATGCCATTTCTTTATTCCTCTTGAAATGAAAAATACTTCTTCACTTCAAAAAGATTTTTTTGCTGCAACACATGCGTCAAAAGCCTATTCAATGATCGATACATCGATAGTTGAAGTGGAAGCAATGAAGCTGGACAATCTTGGTCCCGCAGCCTCTATCTCCTCAACAGTAAATGATATGAGCAAATGGTTACTAATGCAGTTAGCCAACGGAAAATATAATAACAAACAGGTTTTACCAACTGATGTTATTGCAAATACCCGAAGATCTAACATAATAGTAGGCGATGGCGAAGGTAATGGTAATGGTAATAATTTTGAGACCTATGGTTTAGGCTGGTTCTTAAAAGACGAAGGTGCAAAAAAAGTTGTTTTACATGCGGGTGGTGTAAATGGGTTTTTAAGTAACACTGTTTTAATTCCCGAGGAAAATACAGGCTTTGTTGTTCTTACCAATAGCGATGCGCAATATTTTTACGAAGCGTTAACAAAAGTGTTGATCCGTGATATTACCAAACAAAGTTTTGTAGATTATAGTAAACAATATTACAGCTACTTTAAAGATAAAACTGTTCGCGAACAAAAAAACATTGAAGAAATGCGTAAGAAAGTCGCTGCATACAAACCAATAGCTAGTGAGTATAAAAAATTAGAAGGCATTTATTCTAATAAACAATATGGAACACTAACGGTAACCGCAAAAGATAAATATGCTGAGGTAAATTTTGAGTTCCATCCGGGATATAAAGCAAAGATCCGTTTTATTACTGCTAACTCATTAATGATCGAATACCAGGATGCCACTTTAGGTGTACAGGAAATAAAGTGCGATGAAAAAACAATTGAAATAAAAGTGAATCCATCATTAGACATGGATCCGTATTTATTTACAAAAAAATAGTGCATTTTTTTAGTTTTGGACACTTTTTGCACAGTCAAACGTTAGTTTTGCTCAGTTTATAGCACTATTTATTTCTTTAATAACCCGAAATCGTATTTCACTCATTTGTTAAACCAGCAGGTTACAAAATAGTTAGTTTTATGAAAGTAAAATGAATCTAATTTATAAATTATGAAACGTAACTTGATTTTTGGAATTTTAATTGCTTCTTCTGTTATTAAAGCGCAAACAGCTCAAAACACAATTAAGTATTTGCATTTTTTTAATAATAATACAGTTGCGCAGATAGAAAAAATATCGGTGATCAATCCTAATAAGATATTAATGGCCTAACAATGGGGGGTGATAGAATGCGATAGTAATTTTGTTA
>JBDSFC010000063.1:0-3537 GCA_039919745.1 Bacteroidia bacterium
CTGCTTGTTTTTTTACTTCAGCTATCCTTTCATCTTCCTTCTTTTTTTCATCAGCAATTCTTTGATCTTCTTTCTTTTTAGCTTCGGCTTTCTTTTTTTCATCCGCCAATTGTTTTTGTTCGGCTAGTTTACTTGCGTCATCAGTATTATCCTTTGGAGCTGCAGAAACAGGACCGGAGCTTGTTGGTTGGTTTATTGGTATGGTATAGTTATCATCCAAAGCCTTTGCCTTTAAAAAATATTTGTAAGCATTTACAGTATCCTTTTGATGATAATATAAACCGCCAATATTGTTAAGTAATGGTAGATTAGCGCTATCTTTTTCTGCCGACTCTAAATAATGACCTAACGCTTTTGGTACATCATTTTTTCTTACAGAGATGTGGCCTAACCATTCGCTACATGTTGCGCTAAGTTTACTACTCGATGGGGCACTTGCAGCATTGTTTTTAATGTCTGTAAAAGTTTCGCTTGCTTTTTCGAGATCGCCGGCATTAAAATATAGTAAACCCATGATGAATTTTGCTAATTCTTCTGCCTGTTGAGTAAATGTGCTAAAACTAATAAACCGCTGTTCCAGCAGGTGGATGATATTGTCTGAATGAAAACTGGTATCAATGTCTTTCAGGTTCTTATTCATATTAAGGTTAGCCAATTGATTAATATAGATATAACAATAAAAGAAATCTTCATCATCGTGATCGTAGTTCTTTGATCCAATAACCAATAATCCACGCTTTGCATTATTGCAATTAAAAATATTTAGCATGGAGTCTGTATTAAAATTTACGTAATCATCATAATACTTGTTCTGAAATTTCAGGTCAACAGAATCCAGGTGATTCTTTTCATCATATTTTTTAATAAGCTCATTTAATTTAGTGTGGAATGGATCTTTATCTTTCTCAAAACGAGTGGTAATAATAGCTATGTTATTACTCAAAGTTTTTTGATTAAAATATAAAATGCCGGCAATGCTTAATGGTATTAATACCGAGCTGATTATCATTATTCTGCCTGCCCATGCTTTTTTGCTCTCCGAATGATCATACCTTGGTTTACCATAAGCGTCTTTTTGAGGATTTTTAATTTGCCAACATACTCTTAATGTAACCACATACATGGATGCCAAAACAGCAACAATAAATTTACTTGAATGCAATACTTCACTAAAATGCGAAGCAGTTTCAATGCCAATAGTTAAAAATGTAGCAATAATACCAAGTTCAGCACTAAACCTGACGACTTCGTTTTTAATAAGTCTTTCTGTTCCCATTAGATATTAGAGAAATAATAAGGTTAATAACAAATTTTACAAGATCTTTTTGAGTACTTATCTATTGCATCGGCTTTTGTAATGTAAATAATTTCATGTGTACACCTGTTTGGACTACTACAGTCTTTTGATTCATGATAAGCTACTGAAGTAGAGCTATTACATACATAGACATTTTCAATCGTTGGTTTAAACGATGTGCATAGAATAAAAACAATGCTAAATTTTAATAGATTCTTCAAGGAAATATAAAACTAAAGCAAGTAGCTATAATAATCAATTAGGGTTTACCCTAAGTTTTTTGTTTAGTTGCATTCGTGTAATGGTTTTTAGCAAAATTTTATGTAAGCCTTGATTTTTTGATTAAGCTCCCGCACAACCCCGCTCAATGCTTTGCATTGCCGTAATCAAGTAAAAAGTGATGACTAAATTTAAATACCCGTTAATTAAAATAATTTTGGCAAGGCATAAGTTAAAAACAATTGTTTAAAACCTACAGATTGCAAATTCGCGCGAACGGGGTAGACACTTTGTGATTGCGAGATAAACAAGATCCTCCTCCGTCGCTTCGCGCCACCTCCTTGAGAGAAGGATTTACGCGTTAGAAAGATCTCCACTGCGTAGATCATATCAATCAGCTTCATCAGCGTTCTATTCCAAATTCTGGAAAAACCATCCAACAGATGGAAAATAAGGAACAGCTCGTTTTTATAAACCCTTGCTATTATTGGGTTTCAGGCTGTGGCACGGTATATGGATTACTATATACAGATAAGACAAACAGCCATGAAAACTTTAACTCAAATAAAAATCGGAATCATCACTCTACTAGTTGTTCTTAGTAATGTTTCTTTTGGTAACAACAGCCCGGTTAAAGAAGTTAAAGTTTCTACAACAAAATCTACTACTGTTAAAACTAACAAATCACAAGATCTTGTAGGTAGCAAAAGAGGTATCCTTCCTCCGGTAACCATTACTGTTTCAAGCAGAACTTATTTAGTTTAATAACCTTTCTTCCCTAAGAATCTAAAATTCCTCCCCCGTCGCTTTGCAATAATTATAAAACAATCAATCCCCCTAACCCCCTTTGCAAAGGGGGAATTTTCAGAAGGTGCTTACTCGTATGCAAACATGCGGTCTCAAAGAAATTCTCTAGGGTATTGGAATAACAGAAAAAAACCTGCTTTTGTGTATCTTTGCAACAAACAAAACAAATTGTCTTTCGATCCTTTTAAAATAGATCTTCCCGTTACTGAAATTGTAGAACAGGTTCGTCAACAATTGGCGCAACAAAATACACTTATTGTTAACGCGCCGCCCGGTGCCGGTAAAAGTACTTTACTGCCCCTGGTTTTATTGGATCAACCCTGGCTGCAGGGAAAAAAGATCATTATGCTGGAACCCCGCCGTTTGGCAGCAAAGACCATTGCTACACGTATGGCTTCGCTTTTGGGTGATGCTGTTGGCGAAACAGTTGGTTACCGCATACGTTTTGAGAACCGCATAAGCAACAAAACAAAAATAGAAGTAGTTACCGAAGGGATCTTAACACGCATGCTGCACCATGATAATGCATTAGAGGATGTTGGCATAGTTATTTTTGATGAGTTTCACGAACGCAGTTTGCACGCCGATGTGGCCATGGCCCTTTGCCGTGAAGCACAACAGGTGTTACGGCCTGATCTGAGGATCATGATCATGAGCGCCACTTTAAATATGCCCCAGTTAACAGCATTATTAAAAGCCCCTGTGGCCGAAAGTAAAGGCAAACAATACCCTGTTGACATTATCTATACCAATGATGCAGACGAAACTTTATTGCCTGAACTAACCGCGCGAACCGTTATGAAGGCTGTAAAAGAAAATGAAGGCGATGTACTTGTTTTTCTTCCGGGCGAAGGTGAGATCAGGAAATGCGAAGAGCTTTTAAAAGATCAGCTGTTTGAATTTTCTATACACCCTTTATATGGCCAGTTGCCACAGCAGGAACAATACGCTGCCATTATGCCAAATAAGAATGGTAAACGAAAAATTGTATTGGCTACTTCTATTGCAGAAACCAGTTTAACCATTGAAGGAATTCGCATTGTAGTAGATTCCGGTTTTGGCCGGAGTTCACGCTTCGATTCAAAATCAGGTTTATCGCGTTTGGAAACTTTGCGCATCTCAAAAGATTCTGCCGATCAGCGGGCGGGTAGGGCAGGACGTTTAAGCAGCGGTGTGTGTTACCGTATGTGGACCATGGCAACGCACGAACGGTT
>JBDSFC010000071.1:0-7295 GCA_039919745.1 Bacteroidia bacterium
CCGTTAATGGCGTTCCGGTTAAATTTTACGATGAGTTAAAGGCGCAATTAGTGATCAATAAAAATAAAAAAGCAGAATTAACGCTTTTAAGAGGAACAGATACAGTTAAAACAAATTGCCAGGTGAGTGATCTGGGCACTATTGGTTTTTGGCCAAAGTCTGTAACAGAAATAAAAGTAGAAGAACAAAAATTTAATATTGGCCAGGCATTTGTTCAAGGTGTAAAAGATGGCATGGAGCAAATAGTTATGCAAGCCAAACAATTTGTAGTGATCTTTACTGTTAAAGAAGCACACAAACAGGTTGGTGGTTTTTATACTATGGTTCAACAAATGAACCCTGAATGGGATTGGCAGGCTTTCTGGATGTTTACCGGATTTTTATCGTTGGCTTTAGCCTTTATGAACTTCTTGCCTATTCCAATGTTAGATGGCGGTTACATTATGTTTATTTTATGGGAAATGGTAACAGGCAAAAAAGTATCTGATAAAGTAATTTATTATGCCAATAACGTAGGTTTATTTATTGTGTTAGGCTTAATGGTATATGCCAATACAGACTGGTTACGTAACTAATTACAAAAATTTTCATTATAAAAAATAACCTTAAGAAAAGAATATTGATGAAAAATTTTATCTTTTTATTGATCTTAAACCTTCTTGTTATTGCAGGTATTTCTCAAAACACTACCGTTGGTGGCGTTAATAAAAATGAACGCGAAACTGCCGCTGCACACAAAGTAATGCTCATACCTTTTGAAACCCGTTTATATATGGGTGAGATAGATCAGAATATTCATAACGAAACAAAACTTACCGCCAAAGAAATTAAATATAAATTCAGGGATGGTTTGAATGAACAGTTATTTAAAGCATTCAAAACAAATAAATTTAATGTAGTAGATCTGATGGATGATACTACCAAATACAAAAAAGACCTGGATGGCATTTATCAATACCTTACTTACGAATTTCAAAAAGTGCCGGATCAAAACAATTATCAGCCACCAAAGAAAGAAGTTGAAAAAAAGAAAATAGAAAAAGGCCAGTTAAACGTTGAAAGTAATTCAGATCAACGTTTTATGAACGCCAAAATAACTAACGCCAAAGTTGTTCCGATCCTATACGGAAAATATAAAACAGACATTTTTGTATTTATCAATCAATTGGATATTAGGGCCAGCGGTAGTAAAGGTCCGGCTGAATTAGGTGATGGAAACGGAAACAGAAAAATAACGGTTCATTACACCGTGTATACTTATGACGCCAAAGAAATTAACTCAGGTATTGCCGAAGAAGAGTTTGAGGTGTCGTTAAATAATCCTAAAAAGATCATTGACAAACATTTTTCAAAGATCGCTTCAACCATAGTTGAACGTGTAAATAAAGGTCTGGCCTCGCCTGCCAAATAATTACGTTATTTCTTCAATACTTCTCGTTGGTTAATTTATTTCTGTATTTTGTTGATTATTGTATCTTTATCCTAACAAAAGCAAAGCCTTATGGAAATTTTTTTATTGGTAGTAATTATCGTATTGCTGATTCTTTTTCACGCAATCAAAAACGCTAAATTAAAAAAGTCAGAAGACAGGCTTACCAATATTGAAAACTATCTTAAAGCGGTAAGCTTTAGCCAATCTAAAAAAGTTGCTGAAACAACTCAAAAAACAGAAACTATAAAAGAAGAGCCGGAAAAAATAGTTCCACCGGTTAAGCCAACTATTATACCACCAAAAATTGTAGAAGAACCTGTTATTGTTGTTAAGGATGAAATTCCTCCTCCGATAAAAGAAGTTGAAAAAGTAACGGTAGATCAAACCGAACCAATTAAAGTAGAGGTTAACCAACCGCAAAAACAACCAATTAAACCTGTTGTACCAACCGAGAGCTGGTATTCTAAATTCAGAAAGAACAACCCCGATCTTGAGAAGTTTATTGGTGAGAACATTGTAAGTAAGATCGGTATTGCCATTTTGGTTTTAGGTATTGCCTTTTTTGTAAAATACGCTATTGATAAAGAGTGGATCAATGAAATTGCGCGTGTAGGCATTGGTGTACTTTGTGGTGGGATTGTTTTAGGCTTTGCGCATTATTTACGCAAGAACTTTAAAGCCTTTAGCTCTGTATTAGTTGGTGGTGGCATTGCCATCTTCTATTTCACCATTGGTATTGCCTTTCATCAATACCATATCTTTAATCAAACCACAGCCTTTATTATTATGCTTTTAATTACGGGCTTTAGTGTGTTTATTTCTATTGTTTATGATCGTATTGAATTAGCGGCTTTATCTATCATTGGTGGCTTTGCTGTGCCGTTTATGGTAAGCACAGGACAGGGAAATTACCAGGTATTGTTTACATATATTCTGATACTGGATATAGGCATGCTTATTCTTGCTTATATGAGAAAGTGGAACCTGATCAATATCCTTGCTTATTGTTTTACTATGATCCTTTATTTTGGATGGTTACAAACAAAAGTAATTGGGCAGGTTAATGCACCATACAAAGGCGCAATGATCTTTGCCGCTATTTTTTATGTTGTGTTCGTGCTCATGAATATTATCAATAATATTAAAGAGAGAAGGAAATTTGCAGCATTAGAGCTGTCTATTTTAATTAGTAATACCTTTTTGTTCTTTGGTGCAGGAATGCAAATACTAAGTTATTATCATCCTGAATTAAAAGGGATCTTCGCTGTACTACTTTCAGGATTTAATTTGATCTGCTCATTCTTACTTTACAAGAAATTTAAAGCAGATGTTAAGCTGGTGTATCTAATGATCGGTTTAACATTGACCTTTATTACTATTGCTGCTCCAATACAGCTTCACGGTAACTATATTACACTATTCTGGGCATTAGAAGCAGTATTACTTATCTGGCTTGGACAAAAATCAAAGATCGTTCTGTTCAGGTTTGCATCTGTAATTATTACTTTTTTAATGTGTATTAGTTTGTTTATGGATTGGGCAAATGTTTATGGTGGTTATCATGAAGATTCGATCAGTATCATTTTTAATAAAGCCTTCATAACAGGTTTTGTTTCTTCATTATCATTACTTGCAATTGTTTTATTACTTAGAAACGAAGATGAAAGATTAAAATACCTCGGCATTCCTTTCAATTCGAAAAATTATGGTAATGTTTTAAAAATTGGCTTTGTTAGCCTACTCTATTTAACCGGTTTATTGGAAGTTGGTTACCAGGTAAGCGAATGGTTCTCGGGTTCACTAACGGTTGCTGTACTTATCCAGGTGTATCATTTATTGTTTTTGGTTGCTTTAAATATTGCGGGAATAAAACTTCAAAACAAATCCACTCAAGTTACTTTATATATTTTAAACTTTGTAAGTGTGTTTATATTCCTGGTTGGCTTTGCCTGGTTGCCTATAACAGAAATGGAAGATTCCCTGTTAACAATAGATTCTAACCAGATAGCCTTTATTTTTCATTACGTTTCTATTGCAGCAGCAATATTTATCGTATTTAGAATGTATAAAGCCATTCGTAGAAAAGATTCTTTTATTAAAAATACAAAAGTATTAAACTCAATTTTACTTTCTGCTTCTGTTGTTTATTTGGCTAGTGCAGAATTAATATTACTAGTATTAAAATTAAATTTGATCCCGGTATTTACGAATACAGATTATGAATACATGAGCAAAATGGAAGAATACAACAGGATCGAAACGCATACGATCCAGATCGGCTTCCCAATACTATGGGGCATGCTGGCTTTCTTATTCTTATTTATCGGAATGAAAAAACACAACAAAACGTTCAGGGTTGTCTCGTTAGTATTAATAGCTATTACGCTATTAAAACTATTTACTTTCGATATTAAAGATGCTTCGGAAGCCGGGAAAATAATAGCCTTTATTATTTTAGGTGTTGTGTTATTGATCATTTCATTTATGTATCAAAAAATTAAAGCTTTATTATTAGCTGATGATAAAAATAAAACGGACGAATTAAAAACTGATCCGGAAACTAAACAGGAATAAATTATAATATTAAAAAAATGAAACACATCATTTATATTTTGATCTTATTTATTGGCAGTATCTGCAAAATAAATGCGCAAGGGTATTCTCACCAGGCAGCCATTACAGGTATAAAAGCAAATGGCTTGTATAAGATACCACTTAACCCGGATGTAAAACAATATATCACCCCTGACCTTCATGATACAAGGATCCACGATTCGAGCCAGAGAGAAGTTCCTTATGTGGTTTTAAGCGAGCCTTTATTAAAAGCAAAATCAGATTTTGTAGAATATCAAATTGTTTCGCAAAAACATTTTAATTCTTATTCTGAAATTATTATTCATAATCCAAATAAGGACAAAATAAGCAACATCGCCTTTAATATTAATAACTCTGATGCTTTTAAATACTGCGCAGTAGAAGGCAGCGAAGATATGAAACAATGGTATAGCGTTAGTGCGCAACAGGAATTAAGCCTTATGTACAATGAAGTTTATACCAATACATACAAGTGTGTTTACTTTCCAATAAATAACTATAGCTATTTTAGATTATTGGTTGACGATTGGTATTCTCAGCCCTTAAAGATCAATTCTGCCGGGTATTTTAGAAACTCTGTTATTGCCGGTAAATTAAATGATGTTGTTTTCACAAAAACTATTTCTGAAGATAAGATCAATAAAAAAAGTATCATTCAATTATCATTTTCAAATAACCAACAAGTAGATCGTTTGGATTTTAAGATCAAAAGCCCTCGTTTATATATGCGTCATACCAGCGTATATGTTAACCGCGAGTGCGAATTAAAACACAATAAAACTGAAAAATACCGCGAGCTATTATTTCAGTTTGACCTAAATTCAGACGCTGTATTATTTTTTGATGTTCCTTCTTTAAATGAAAAAGAAGTATTTATTGAAATAGAAAATAAAGACAATCCACCATTAGAAATTGAGAGCATAAATTGTCGCCAATTAGCAAGCTATATGGTGTGCGACCTTGATGCTAATAATAAGTATATGCTTGGGTTTGGTAACACATCTTTAAAAATGCCGGAATATGATCTGAGTAATTTTGTTGCAAGCATTCCACAATTATTACCAACAGCGGGTATTGGATTTATTAAACAGATCCCAAAATCTACTGTTGTAATGGAAGAAAAACAAAAATCTTTTTTTGAGACAAAACAATTTTTATGGATCTGTCTTGGATTAGGCTCTATCATTATCTTTTTCTTCTCTAAGAGCCTGTTAAAAGACATGGCTTCTAAGAATGAAGAGAATTCTTAAGAAAAACTAAAATGGTAGTTACTCTTTGCATACCTGATACCAAGGATTTTGAACTCATCAAAAATTACATTTCTGAATTTGAATTGGATGATCGCGATCTTAAAAAAGAACAATTTATGATCGCTAAAAGTGCAGAAGAAATCCTGGCATTTTGTCGTATCCGAAAGCATAATGGTTGTGATGAGATGTGTTCATTAGGCGTTATTAATGCTGAGCGCGGAAAAGGCTATGCAAAACTGCTTTTACAGGAACTCATCAAAACCTCTACACAGCCCTTGTACCTTGCTTGCATTATACCGGAAATGTTTATTCCACTGGGCTTCAAAACTGTTTCTGATTATCCACCTGAACTGGAAGATAAATTAAATTATTGCACAAGCGAACTGGTTGTGCCGGAAGAATATGTGATAATGAAATATTCCGTCAGTATTTTAACCACATAGATTTAAAATAAAACTACAAATAAACACTAAGAAACTCATAGGATTGAAGCGCAGCTTCAATCTACTATGCGCCTCTATTACTTTGCTTCTATGAAAACTATGTTTCTATGTGTTTAAATTTTTTGTTATTACTTAAACACATCTTTAATTAAGTTTTTAGCTTTAGAGCTTAAACTATCCGTATTTAAATTGTTTTTAGCGCTATCAAAATATTGCATCTTATCATTCATTTCTTTTTGAACTTCAACAAGTTTTTTTCCTTCTTTACTTTTTTCAAGATCTGTTAATTGTTTTGCATCCTTTAAACGGTCTAGCATTAAATAGAAAGTAATTTTACCAAAGGCCAGCTTATCATTGAACATATTTAAGGCATCTCCTTTTTTTCTTTGTTTAATGTATTGCAACATTTCTTTGATAGCCGTTTTTTCAGGATCTTTTATTTTATCGCTTTTTTCTAACTTTTCTAAAGCTGGAATTGCTTTTTCGTATTCTTCTTTACTAATAAAGACATAAGCACTTACTAACCAGGTTAATTCATTATCCAAGCCACCTTTTTGCATATCGTCCAAAAAAAGTTCCATATCATCCAACATCTCTTTATCCTTCCCCATTTTTTTTTCATTCAGCGCTTTAATAATAACACCCATGCCGTGCAGCTGATAATAACTTTTTTCACCAGCGGTCGGCCCTTCATCTGTTAGATTAATAATTGGCGTTTCTTCTATAAGTTTTTTGTTCTTTTCCATAAAAGTGAGGTATTCATTGGTTTTATCAAATGAATGGTAATAATATTCGTTCTCATAAAAAACAAACGATTTGGTTAATTGATAAACCAGTTTTAAGCTTATATCAGTAATATGTGCTTCATCAGATTTATATACTTCATACAAAGCAAAATCTTTTGGTGCAGATGGTGTTACCTGCCAAAGCAGTGATAATAGAATATGCTCGTGATTATTATTGTAAGCAACCGGAAAATAAGGAGAGTTGATCAGTTGTGAACCTGTAAAAACATAAAATATATTTGATAAAAGTGTTGGCAAAGAATCTTCATCTGTTTTAAGTAACACCTCTTTTGTATCGTATACTTTTTTACCTAAAGCTATCAGTTCAAGTGGATGGATCTCAACTGCTTTAGATTTATCTAAAATAGAAGCACCTGAACTAAGAACACTGCCAACCAACAAGAACATATTTTTACGGGCGCTATCCAGCTCAGGATTTTGGCCAACCGTTGCAGTTGATCGCAAAGCAATTTTCATCGATTTGTACAATTGAATTTTTGTATCGTTCAATTGCGCCTGGATCTTATTTTCTTCTTTTTTTCGTTCATCCTCATCATTCTTTCCACAAGAGAAAAACAAAACGAACAACAAACAAAAAGATAAGTATAAAATATTTTTCATAATTACATTAAAGATACTAAAGTCTGTTTAAATCGAAAATAAAAAAGCCTCTATAAAAATAGAGGCTTTTAAAAATATATTTTATTTTTTGAGTTTTGTTTAGAATAGATCCCGAGGCAAGCTCGGGATAAGTGACTTCTAAGTTTCGTTGCATCGCAACTCAACTAAG
>JBDSFC010000081.1:0-5637 GCA_039919745.1 Bacteroidia bacterium
TCTGCATCCAAGCCAGATGAATTAAGTATTTACGATAAATTCGGAATAAAATAAAATTAAAAACAAAAAGCCATGAGCCAGATACAACATTACGGTGTAAATGAGTTTACTAAAACCGGGGAAGATAAAAGTGCAATTCATGCAGAAGAAATTCTGATAAAAGGATTTACTGTTGTGCCGGATGTTTTAACTCCTGAAGAAGTTAAGATAGCCAAGATCAAAATGGAAGAGGTTTATAAAAAACAGTTGAGCGAACTCGAACCAGGAGTTATTGAAAAAATTAACGATACCGATATTGCAAGAGCATTATTGGTGTACGACGATTTCTTTTTGCATAAAGTAGCCCTTAATAAAAAAGTAACAGATGTTCTTAATCGTGTACTGGGAAAATATTATATCATCCGTGAACAAAATGGTATTATTAATCGCGCCAATTCGAGTAACTATCAATTAAAATGGCACCGCGATCTGCTTTATCAACATTTTACATATTCGAGGCCTTTTGCAGTAAGCGCTTTGTTTTGCTTACAGGATTTTAATGAAATAAATGGTGGTACCTATATTTTACCCGCAAGCCAAAAAACAGAGGCTTTTCCTTCAGAAGAATATATTTTAAGGAATGAGGTTTGTGCCAATGCACCAATTGGTTCAGCAATTGTATTTGACTCTATGTTATACCATCGTGCTGGACACAATAAATCGCAGAACGATAGAATTGGAATAAACAATATGTACGTGCAACCATACATAAAACAAGCAATAAGTTTTCCAAGTATGTTAAAGGGTAAGTATAGCGATGATCCTTATTTAAATCTTTTCCTTGGTTACGATAGCGAAACAGATTCTGATGTAAAGTCGTGGAGAATGAAGCGCCTCAACCGTAAAAAATAATTTCCAAAAGTGGAGATCAAAAGAAAAAAAAGAATTTTTGTACCCGACGGAACCCTTTGGTGGGCTAAGACACACGCCATGACCCCAACCATTGATGTGATGGAAGATCGCATTAGGGTTTATTTCTCGTCACTAGATGAAAAAAATATTGGGAGGATCGGATACGTTGATCTAGATAAAAATGACCCAGAAAAAATAATTCATGTTTCAAAAGAGCCGGTGCTGGATCTTGGTATTGATGGCACTTTTGACGATAATGGTTTGATCCCATCGAGTATCATAAACCACAACAATAAAAAATATTTATACTATCACGGTTTCCAGATCCAAAAAAAAGTAAGGTTCTCTTTGTTTACCGGAGTTGCAATAAGTAGCGACAATGGAAAAACTTTTAAGCGCCATTCTAAAGCGCCTTTGCTTGATCGTTGCGATGAAGATATTTTTATCCGATCTTTATCTTGTGTAATGAAAGAAAATAATTTATTCAAGATCTGGTATAATGGTGTAAATGAGTGGACGGATGTAAAAGGTAAACAACTTCCTATTGGAAATATCCGTTACATAGAATCTGCATCTGAAATTAATTTTTCTGAAAGTAAAATTCACTACTGTTTGGCCCCACTGGCACATGAATTTTCTTTATCACGTCCCTTTGTTTTTAAGCACAATAACCTATATAAAATGTTGTTTTCAATAAGATTGAGGGAAACCGACAGCTATATTCAGGGTTATGCAGAGTCAAAGGACGGTAAAGAATGGACCAGGAACGACAAATTGTTAAAGATCTCTGAAAGCCACGAGGAGTGGGACAAAGACATGATCTGTTATACCAGTTTAGTGACTATAAACGAGAAAAATTACCTGTTTTATAATGGTAATGGCTTTGGCGCCACGGGATTTGGCTATGCTGAAATTAATTTTTAAATTTGAGAAAACGTATATAAAACAATAAAGATAGATTATGGCACAAATTGAATGGACGAGAGCATCGCAGGACCAGTTAGAAGCACGTAAAGCATTTAGAGAAATGTATGTACACAGCCCAATTCCTATTGAGGATATATTTGTAAATTTTGGCTTATACATGCGCAGCTCATACCTGGCAAACGTATTGTGTATGGATGAGATCTATAAAAAAATATTGCCAATTCCGGGAGTTATTATGGAGTTTGGTACATGGTGGGGTAGTAACCTTACAATTTTCAATAACCTTCGCGGTGTTTACGAACCGTATAATTATAGCCGAAAAGTAATTGGTTTTGATACTTTTACAGGCTATCCTGATATTTTAAAAGAAGAAGACAAAGGGTCTCCATGGTTAAAGCAAGGTAACTATGCTGTGCCTAAAGATTACAAAACATATTTAGAGCAGGTGTTAGGTTATCACGAAAAAGAAAACCCGCTTCCTCACAAAAAGAAATTTGACCTTGTACAAGGCGATGTTACAAAAACATTACCTCAATATTTTATTGATCATCCTGAAACTATTGTTTCAATGGCTTTTTTAGATCTTGGTATTTACGAAGCAACTAAAAAAACATTAGAAGCTTTAAAACCACGTTTAGTAAAAGGATCTGTTTTGGTATTTGACGAAATTAATTGTCCTGAAATGCCAGGCGAAACAACAGCTTTAATGGAAGTTTTCGGTCTAAGTAAATACAAGATCGAACGTTCACAATATACACCAGACAGAAATTTTCTTATTATTGAATAAGAACTAATTCCAACTATGAAATGGATAAAAAAGGGCCAACTTTTTAACCCGGACGGAAGTCTTTGGTGGAGCAAAAAGTACGCACTATATCCAAGTCCATATTACATTCCCGAAAAAAATATCATCCGCGTGTTCTACGGAACGGTGGATGATAATTTTTATGGACGCACCGCTTATCTTGATCTTGATGCGGATGATCCAATGAAAATAAAAAACGATCCGAAAGAATTTGTAATTGACCTCGGCATTAAAGGCACGTTTGACGATTGCGGTGCAACACCTGCCTGTGCTATTAAAGTTAATGGAAAAGATTTTTTGTATTACAGCGGTTTTTGTCGCTCGCACCAATCGCCTTACCATATTTTTTCGGGACTTTCTATTTTGAATGATAAAGGTATTTACGAAAAATATTCTAAAGTGCCTGTGTTAGATAGAACAGACCTTGAGTATTTTGACAGGGCAGGGCAAAGTGTTATTGAAGATAAAGGCATTTACAAAAGCTGGTACGTTTCGGGCGTAACCTGGGAAACATTGAACACAAAATTATTTACCAATAAGCAAATGCCCGTACATACTATTCGTTATGCTACTTCAATAGATGGTGTAAATTGGCAGGCATATGAAAAACCAAGTATAGAGTTTGATGGAGATGAAGAGTTTGGTTTTGGAAGGCCCTGGGTATATAAAGATGAAAAATTGTACCGCATGTGGTATTCTATTCGTAAAAAGAATTTACCTTACAGTATGGGTTATGCCGAATCAATAGATGGTGTTAACTGGACAAGAAAAGATAAGGAAGTTGGGATCTATGTTTCAGAAAGTGGGTGGGATAGTGAAATGGTTTGTTATGGCGCTGTATTAAAAGTAAAAGACAAAACCTTTATGTTTTATAATGGCAATAACCAGGGCGCAACGGGCTTTGGTTTAGCCGAACTAGAAAATTAGCTTCGGCTAAGCTCAGCTACCAAAATATTCGGTGATTGAGCTTGTCGAAATCACAATAAATAAAAATTAAATTGATAGAAATAATTCCTTATAGCGCAGAACAAAAAGACAAGTGGAACGACTTTGTAAAAAACGCAGACAACAGTAATTTTTTGTTTGACCGTAATTTTATGGAGTATCATAGCGATCGTTTTACAGATGGCTCCGTTTTGTTATTAGATGAGAATGTTGTGTGTGGTGTGTTTCCCGCAAATAAAAAAGGAAATAACATATACTCGCACCAGGGTTTAACTTATGGTGGCCTGATCCTCAACGAAAGAAAAAATGTAAGGAAGATGATCAGCTATTTTCACGCTCTTTTTTCTTATTTCAATTCTCAGGGTATAGAAGAAATTTATTATAAACCAATACCAAATTATATTTCAAGAACGGTAAATGATCTTGAGCATTTTGTTTTTGCAGAATTAAAAGCTGAGGTTGTTAAAGTAGACACCTCCTTTGTTATTGATCTGAAACAGGAATTAAAATTCCAGGAAAGAAGAAGAAGAAGCGTTAAAAAAGGCGAGAAAGTTAATACGCGCGTTGAGATAGATAACAACTTTGAAAAATTCTGGAACTCTGTACTTATTCCTAACTTAAGAGATAAATTTGGTACAAAGCCTGTTCATTCCCTTGAAGAAATGAATTTATTGCACTCGCGTTTTCCTACACAACTATTACAGGCCAATGCTTATGTAAATGATGAAATTGCTGCGGGTGTAACGCTAATGGATTTTAATGATACCATTCATTGCCAGTATATTTCATCTACCGATCATGGGCGCGATTGTGGGGCGATAGATTATCTGTTTAATAACGTTATAAATTTATATCAGCCAACTAAAAAATACTTTAGCCTTGGCACTGCAAATAATGAAGGAAATGATATTAACTTTGGTTTAACGGAGTGGAAAGAAGGTTGGGGAGGAAGGATACACGCGCACTTTTATTATAAATTCAAAACAGAAAATAGTAGTAACTTAGTAAGATTTATTTCGTAATGCCAAAAATAAGTATCATAACACCATGCTATTTTAACGGAGATAATATTCCGGTTACATTTCCTGTATTATTAGAGAATGAAAAGAATTTTCCGGAAGGCACACAATTAGAATATATTTTTGTTGACGATGGATCAAAAGATAATACCTTCGAACAATTAAAAAAAGTTCAGGCTGCGCATCCCGATAAAGTAAAAGTAATTAAACTCTCACGTAATTTTGGTGCAAACAATGCCAGCTTTGCCGGTATTTGTAATGCTACCGGCGATTGTTGTGTTATCCTTTCGGCCGATCTGCAGGATCCGCCGGAACTTATCCCGCAATTATATTCGCATTGGCAAAAGGGCTATAAATTAGTTCTGGCCCAAAAAACAAATCGCGAAGATTCTTTTATCACAAAAATGTTCTCTAACACTTACCACAATTTGGTAAGAAAAATAATATTAAAAAATTCTCCAAAAGGCGGTTTTGATCTTTGGTTGTTCGATAAAACCCTAAGGGACGAAATAGTAAAAATGAATGAAAAGAATTTTCATTTACCTACTTTATTTATGTGGCTAGGCCCCGAATATGTAAGTATCCCTTACACGCGCAGAAAAAGGGAGATCGGCAAATCGGGTTGGACCTTCTCTAAAAAATTAAAAACATTTATTGATAGTTTTGTGGCCTTTACTTATTTGCCTTTGCGTATGATAAGTGTAATGGGTATAACATTGGGTTTTTTATCTATCATTTATGCTATCAGCATTTTGATAAATAAATTTTATTCAGGAGTGCAGGTAGAAGGATGGTCATCTTTAATGATCGTATTATTATTTACCTCATCCTTTATCATGATCTCTTTAGGAATAATTGGAGAATATCTGTACCGTACCTTAGATGCTGCACGCAACAGACCAAATTTCATCATCGATCAAAAGATAGATGAGACATCAGGTAGTAAAAAACCATAAAATCATCCTGTTTTTAGTTTTTGAAAGAGATATAAATTTATTAAAATAAAATGATCGCTTGAAAAAAATAAAATTCATATTATTTCTTTTATGC
>JBDSFC010000082.1:0-3006 GCA_039919745.1 Bacteroidia bacterium
GGCTGCGGCAAATCCGGTGGTGGTGGTGCAAGTAGTGATTGGTAGTAAAGAGTATGAGTCAAGACAAGTTTATGCTTCTCGACTGCGCTCGAATTGACAACAAAAAAACTAACTCGAACAAAATTCACAACTTCCATCACCATTATCATTGGCAATTTCAAACATTTTCTTTTGGGCTTCAGCTTCTATTTGCTCTGTTGTCCAATCTGGATTAGCTATTTTAATGAGCGACTTAATAAAATTGCTGTTTGGCGGAGGGGTTTGTGAGTTTTGCATAAAATAAAGTTAGCAAAACCAAATTTTAATTAAAATAGGTATAACAGATTTTACAATACGTTTTATAAACAGCAAAAAGTGAGAACAGTGTTAAAATGAAAATTGTCACTTCGAGAGCAGTCGAGAAGCGTACGTGTCTCGACTGCGCTCGACATGACAAAGGTTACTTCCCTTTTGCTTTTTGCATAGGATTATCTCCAGTGCTTTGTCCACGGGTTTTAGCAGATTTTGATTTAAAGAGGTCAAACTTACTAGGCTCTGCTTTTACATTCCAGGTATTATTTTTTTCATTAATGTCACAGGTTTCTTTCAATGGATCTAAAATAATAGAAGCCACTTTTTTATTACGCATAAAAGTTTTAGTTACTTCTTTTTCGTTTTTACGCCAGATATAAGCACCAATATGTTCAATATCACTGCTGCCATCACTATAATTAAACTGAATAATTAATGGAGAGACTAATCCACCTTTGTTAGAGAATTTAATTTCGTAAATAAATTTATCAGCGTAATTAATGATAGTAGAATCGCTGGTTGGTTCAAGGTCTTCATAATGATTTTTTACTTCTTTCGTAATTACAGCTTTTGGTTTATAGTGATAATAAAAATCACGTAAAGTTGTATCTACATCTACTAACGATTTTAAACCGCTTTCTTTATTTCTTATTTGCGTAATAAATTCAAACTCTTTTATTTTTGGATAGGTATACAACGTATCGTTCGCTAAGGGAATTCTATTTCCTTTTACGACAGTAAATGCTTTAACTGAATCAATAGCAACGTCTACTGGTTCAATATCAAAGAACCAGCCTCTCCAGAACCAATCAAGATCTACAGCACTTGCGTCTTCCATTGTTCTAAAAAAATCTGCAGGTTCAGGATGTTTAAATGCCCAACGCGTACAATATTGTTTAAATGCAAAATCAAATAATTCACGTCCCATTACAGTTTCACGTAAAATATTTAAAGCAGTTGCCGGTTTACCATATGCGTTTGGACCAAAACCAATAATGTTTTCGCTATTGGTCATAATTGGTTCTAACTGATTTTTCGGCAAACGCATATAGTCTGTCATTTTATGCGCAGGACCACGTTGCGATGGATAGTTAGAATCAAATTCCTGCTCAGTTAAAAATTGTACAAACGTATTTAAGCCTTCGTCCAACCAACTCCATTGACGTTCGTCGCTATTAATTATCATCGGAAAAAAGTTGTGGCCAACTTCATGAATAATAACCAGAATCATTCCGTTCTTAGATCCTTCCGTGTAAGTTCCGTCTTTTTCTGTTCTTCCAAAATTAAAACAGATCATTGGGTACTCCATACCATTTGCTGCTTCTATACTTTGTGCTACAGGGTAAGGATATGGAATTGTATATTTTGAATATGTTTTAATTGTATGCGCTACAACTTTTGTAGAATATTTTCTGTAAAGTCCATAAGCCTCCTTGCCATAAAAACTCATGCACATTACTTTTTTGCCTTCAACATTTGCTGCCATAGCATCCCAGCAATATTTACGTGAGCTACCCCATGCAAAATCGCGTACGCTATCAGCTTTAAAAATATATGTTTTAGTTGTTTTGGCTGCTGAGCTTGTCGAAGCATTTTTCTCAGCTTCAATCGCATCTGCCAAAAGGCCAATTTCCACTGGCTCTGTAGCAGTTTGTGCTTTTTGCCATCTCGCAAATTGTGCAGGCGTTAAAACCTGTTGGTAGTTTTGGCATTCGCCGGTTGAACAAACCAAATGATCTGATGGTACAGTCATTTTTACTTTAAAATTTCCAAAGGCTAAAGCAAATTCACCACGGCCTGTAAATTGTTTGTTTTGCCATCCATGAAAATCGCTGTATACACACATGCGAGGATACCATTGCGTCATAGTAAATAAATAATTTCCGTCTTCAGGAAAATACTCGTAACCACCACGTCCGCCATATTGTGTGCGGTTTATCATTTTATAATGCCACTTTACAATAAATTTTGTTTTTGCTTTTGATGCCAAGCCTTTTGGCATATCAATACGCATCATGGTTCCGTTGATGGTATATTTTAAGGCTTTACCAAGATCATCTGTTACGCCATCAATTTTATCACCAAGACCTGCTAAATTTTCCTTTGTTTGCAAGCCTTTTATAGCTTGTTCTGTAATTGGCTGTGCAACGGTGTTCTCGTCAAAATAGTTAACCTCATTTTTCGGATCGTGTTGATTCTCGTCTAACTGCAACCAGATATAATTTAAATTATCGGGCGAGTTATTATGATAAGTAACGGTTTCAGTTCCTACGATAGAAAGATTTTTCTCATCTAATTTCACATCAATATCATAATCTGCTTTTTGTTGCCAATACTTGCTACCTGGTGCGCCAGATGCAGTACGGTATTCATTTGGTGTAGGAAGAATAGTTCCTAACTGTTCAAATTTATTACCATGGTTGGATTGCGGATTGTTATGAATGTTTTGCGAAAATGAAAGTGTAGTTAAAAAGATCAGAAAAATTCCGAAGATCGATTTAAAGAAATGAAGACGTAAATACATGTTAAAGTGTTTTGTAGTTTATATACAATGCTAAAAGTATAGGAATATTTCAATGTAAACAACACCCTTTTAGGGGGATTCAGCATATTTTGAAGATGGACACCCATGTTGAAAATATGCTGAATGGGGTTCAGTAATTCATTATTTCGGACTTCTTTATGATTAAAAAAATTAGTTTCGTCTCTCAATCC
>JBDSFC010000102.1:0-4413 GCA_039919745.1 Bacteroidia bacterium
GAGAAAAATTTTTAAAACATCCCGATTATGAAAAAGCGAGGCAAGGCATAGATGAATATTAATTATTACATTTGTTACAAGTAGTTTTTAAATGAACATCAGGATTTTTATTTTATTCTTTCTTGCCTTTACCGGAGCCTTTAGCTATGGCCAAAATCAAAAAAACATAATAAATGATTTTTCGGTGGTGTTGCATGAAGAAGCTATAAATAAAGTTATAGCAGCTATTGGCGATATAAAAGGAACAAATGATTACGAAGTTTTACTTATTAGTGGAAAATATCGTTGGACCGTGCAAAATCCAAAAATAAATATCCGTCCTGATAGCAGCGATTTTACCTGTGATGCAATAGTAGAGGTTGGCCCTTTTAATTATAAAACGAAGGTTGTTGGAAATGTGAAAATCACTTATGACAATGAAAAAAACCTGATTTTTATTAAAATATCGCGCGCCATTTTTGAACTTTATACAATGCTCTTTAATAAAAAAGTTCATATTAAAGACATTCACCTGGAAGATTATTTTAAAGAACCTTTTGCTTTTGAGGGTCCAAAAACGATGGCCACCAACATGGAATTTATGATGCCTGACAGCACCATGAAAAAAATATATGTTCAACCCACGGCCTGCAAAATGGAATTAAGGTGGAAAGAAATTTGTACTTCTTGTGAAATTATAGCTGCCGACAAGCCTTTTAAGCCTGTTTTAAAATTAGTTCCACCTATCGAAGCGACTAAAACCGGCACTACCTCTTTTCCAAAAACTACCCCAACTTCTACCACGCAGGCTCAAAAAAAATAAGTAAATTTAAGCCAACGTATGTACAGATTATTTAAGCTGTTTTGGCAATATAATTTACCACGCTGGTCGATACTTTTTATCGACACATTTGTGTGTGCATTTGCTTTATCTCTGGCATTTTTTATTCGCTTTTATTTTGACTCAATAATGTCAACAATCGATAAAGAAAATCTGCCCTTTGATTTTTTGATCGTTCTAAGCATTCGTTTTATTTCTTTTTTTATTTCTAAAACCTATAAAGGCGTTGTTAGATATACAAGTACAAGAGATACTACCCGTATCTTTTTAGTGATCCTTGCAGGAAGTTTTTTACTTTTTGTTTTAAATGTCATTTCATTAAAATTTGTGCTAGGTTATTATTTTATACCTAATTCAGTTATCATTATTGATGGCCTGGTTTCTTTATTTATAATGATCAGCACGCGTCTTGCTGTTAAAGCATTGTATTTTGAAATTAAAAATCCAACTAAAGAAAAAATGAGTGTAATTATTTATGGCGCTGGCGAAGCCGGGATAATTACCAAGCGAACTCTTGATCGCGACGCGGCCATAAAATATAAAGTAGTTGCCTTTATTGATGATAACGAAGAGAAAGTGGGAAGAAGTTTGGAAGGCATCTTTGTTTATCCACAAAGCAAACTTCCTGAACTGATAAAAGAAAATGAGATCGAATTAGTAATTATATCTATTCAAAAGATCTCTCCAAAAAAGAAAAACGAGATCACTGATATTTGTTTGGAAAATAATATTCGTGTATTAAATGTACCGCCTGTTACAAGCTGGATAAATGGTGAATTAAGTTTTAACCAGATCAAAAGTATAAAAATTGAAGACCTTTTAGAACGTGATCCTATTAAATTAGATGACGACATTATTAATACCCAACTCAAAAATAAAATAATTTTAATTACTGGTGCTGCCGGAAGTATTGGTAGTGAACTAGCAAGACAATGCGCTAATTATTCTCCAAAAAAGATCTATTTACTTGACCAGGCAGAAAGTCCTTTACATGAACTAGATCTTGAGTTTGCGGAAAAATTTAAAGATACCGCCTTTGAAGTAGTAATGGCTGATATAAGAAATCACGAACGCTTAAAGCATGTTTTTAATTCCTTTAAGCCTCAGATCGTATTTCACGCAGCTGCATACAAACATGTGCCCATGATGGAAAATAATCCATCAGAATCTATTTTCACGAATATACTTGGGACAAAAAACACTGCTGATCTTGCAAATGAATTTAATGTGGAACGTTTTGTTTTTGTAAGTACTGACAAAGCCGTTAATCCAACAAATGTAATGGGTGCCAGCAAACGTATTTCTGAGATCTATATTCAAAGCCTTGGCAAAAACTCAAAAACAAAATTTATTACCACACGTTTTGGAAATGTATTGGGGTCAAACGGTTCTGTTATCCCACGCTTTAAAAAACAAATTGAAGAGGGTGGCCCTATCACTATAACTCACCCGGATATTACACGTTATTTTATGACGATCCCAGAAGCCAGTCAATTGGTGCTGGAAGCTGCAAGTATTGGCAAAGGTGGAGAGATCTTTGTGTTCAATATGGGCAATTCTGTTAAGATCGTGGATCTGGCCAGGAAGATGATCATGCTTTCAGGGTTAAAAGAAAACAAGGATATTAAAATTATTTATACAGGTTTAAGGCCCGGAGAAAAATTATTTGAAGAACTATTGGCGGATAATGAAAATACATTGCCTACTCCGCACAACCAGATCCTGATCGGTAAAGTAAGAGAGTATGATTATGAAGAAGTGAAAAATATTATTGATGAACTAATAAAACTATTTGATACTCAAAACAACGAATTAATCGTTCAGCGAATGAAGGATCTTGTGCCTGAATTTAAAAGCAACAATTCTATTTTTCAAAAATTAGATTAAAATGAAAAAACATTTCCTTTTGTATGTTGTGCTTTTATGTAACATCACATTTTATTCTCAGTCACAAAAGGCAATTGTTACATCTGCCAAACCAAAATTAGTAGTTGGCATTGTTGTTGATCAAATGCGTAACGATTACATTTATCGCTATTGGAACCGTTATGGTAACGGTGGTTTTAAAAGATTGGTAAATGATGGTTATCATTTTAAAAATGCGCATTACAATTACATCCCCACTTACACCGGCCCAGGACACTGCAGTATTTATACAGGCGCCACTCCTCGCACGCACGGCATTATTGCAAATGACTGGTTTGTAAAAAAAACAGCTACACAAGTTTATTGCTGTGAAGACACATCTGTAAAAACAATAGGCTCTCCAAGTAAAAATGGATTAATGTCGCCACGTCGTCAATTAAGTTCGACAATTGGTGATGAATTAAAAATGAGTTCAAATCAAAAAGCAAAAGTATTTGCTGTAGCTTTAAAAGACAGAAGTTCTATTTTACCAGCCGGTCATGCAGCCGATGCGGCATTTTGGTTTGACGATTCAACCGGTAATTTTATTTCTTCAAGTTGGTATCTTAAAGCGTTACCGGAATGGCTAAATAATTTTAATTCTAAAAATATGACAAAAACATATTTAGAAAAAGGCTGGCCTACTTTATATCCTATTGAAACATATAGTAATTCCATTGCAGATGAAAACAAATACGAAGCTTCGCCAAACAAAAAAGAAAAAGCTGTTTTTCCTTATGATTATAAAGCATTTTTAGATAAAAACAAATACTCGATCATAAAAGCAACACCATATGGAAATTCCATAACAAAAGACATTGCCATTGCTTGCATAAAAAATGAACAATTAGGTAAAGACGATGAAACAGATCTTTTCTGCATAAGTTTTTCGAGCACAGATATTGTAGCTCATTCATACGGGCCAAGAGCCATTGAAGTTGAAGATGTTTATTTAAGATTAGACAAAGATATAGAGGAGCTACTCAATGAACTTGACAAAGAAGTTGGTAAAAATAATTACACCGTCTTTTTAACAGCAGATCATGGAGGAGCAGATGTTCCAAATCATTTAACAGATAATAAAATTCCTGCCGGTTATTTAAAAGACACAAAGCTTACAAAAAAAATAAAAACTTATTTTGAACATAACTATTGTGATACTTTATTATTTGCCTGTTTAACGAACGAACAAGTGTATTTAAATAACAAAAGAATAGAAGAAGAAAAGTTAAACCCGGATGAGATAGAAAAAAAACTGGCTGATTTTTTAATTACCATCCACGGTATTGCCGAAGCCTATCCGTCAAAGGTTTTAAAGTATGAAGCCTTTGATAAAAATGAATACAGTGCCTTATTGCAAAACGGATACAATCATAAATTAAGTGGTAATGTTTGTTTCATTTACAATCCTGCTTGGATGGACTACACTGAAAAAGGCACTACACATGGTGCAGGATATAATTATGATACACATGTGCCGGTAATATTTTATGGTAATGGAATAAAAAAAGGCGAAACTTTTGATTATATAAGCATTACGCAAATTGCCCCAACTATTTGCGAACTATTAAAGATCAATCAACCCAACTCTACAATAGCTAATCCGCTCAATAACTTTTTTAAATAAAATTATTTATGGCCCAGTTCTAACTTTGATTTCTTTGGCATTCCCGAATAATTCAACTTTA
>JBDSFC010000116.1:0-4333 GCA_039919745.1 Bacteroidia bacterium
GATAGCAGAATCGGGATCTGATCTTCTTAATGGATTGGAAATTTCGTTTAAATTAATTACGGCATTGGTATCATTTTGCGCAAACAAAGTGATAGAGAGAGAAAGTAAAAATAATTGAAATAAATATTTCATATTCAATTGACATAAGCGCAAGCCTATAAATTCACTTCGTCATCAAAAGTACTTGCTGTGCCTGTAGAACTATTGTAACCTAAACGTTTACCGGTTCTTAAGGCACTGCTACTTGATTTTTCCTGGATCTCCAACACACTTACTTGCCTAACCGCATCATACGGAGGTGTAAAAAGATCGAAGGTAATAGAGTAGATGATCAATTCATTTATAATATCGGTTAACTGTTCTTTAGAAACAGGATCAATACTAAATGCATTGTATTTATAACCAATTTGTGTGCGCGTTTCTAAAAAGAATTTTTTCTCCCTGTTCACAAAAATGCGCGCTATCAAATAACCAAGATCGTTTAAACGGTTGTATTTATATGAATCGGCAAGGAAGTTGTAAACGCTGATGATCCCGCAAAAGGAATTCATCTCGCTGTTTTTTATGTAACTTGTTTTAAACATTGGATGAGATCTTTCGAACTCAAAAACGTTAGAGTGCATTTGAAAATCAAGAAGATCACCGGCCACTTTTAACTGCATAGACTGCAGGCTCACTTCTTTATAATAGATATTTACGCGCTTATCAATTTTTGCTACGTCACTCGAAAGTTCATCTGATTTTTCCTTTAAAAGATCTTTCAGATCGTTAAAAACAGAGATCGTGTTAGTATAGACATCCTGTTTCATCACCGATTTCTCGGAAAGCAATTTAAGGATGGTTTCCTTTTGTTTTTTTTCCTGCTCTATGCTCATAGCATTTTGTTTTAATAGGCTCTTGCAAATAAAACCCTTTGTGTACTTGGCTTACCACTATAAATACAAACACCATTCTCTTGTGCGTTATTTAAAGGGATACAACGTATAGTAGCTTTGGTCTCATTTTTAATTTTTTCTTCGGTTTCTGCTGTTCCATCCCAATGGGCTAAAACAAAACCGGTTTTTTCATCCAATACTTTTTTAAACTCTTCGTACGACTCCACTTTATGAGTCATAGTGGTCATACGTTCTTTAGCTTTATTAAAAAGATTGGTTTGAATATCTTCCAATAATTTTGCAACGTAAGCTTCAACTTCTTCCATTTTGATCACTTCTTTACTAAGAAGATCACGACGGGCAACTTCAACCGTTCCGTTAGCAAGATCTCTTTCGCCAATAGCAATACGTATAGGCGTTCCCCTTAATTCATGTTCTGCAAATTTAAATCCGGGACGTTGTGAATCACGGTTATCGTATTTTACGGAAATATTTTTCGCTTGAAGTTTTACTTTAAGCGAATTAGCGAATTCATTTATCTTATTTAAGCCATCTTCGCTTTTATAAATGGGTACAATTACAACTTGTGTTGGTGCTAATTTTGGTGGAATTACCAAACCATTATTATCACTATGGCTCATAATTAAAGCGCCCATTAAACGTGTACTAACGCCCCAACTGGTGGCCCAAACATAATCCAGTTTACCTTCTTTATTGGCAAACTTTACATCAAAAGCTTTGGCAAAATTCTGCCCTAAAAAGTGAGAGGTGCCGGCTTGTAAAGCTTTACCATCCTGCATTAGGGCCTCAATACAATAGGTATCATCTGCGCCGGCAAAACGTTCGCTGGCTGTTTTTACACCTTTGATAACAGGCATTGCTAACCAGTTCTCACAAAAATCAGCATATACATCCAGCATTTTGCGGGTCTCTTCAATTGCTTCTTCTTTTGTTTCGTGTGCGGTATGACCTTCCTGCCATAAAAACTCGGCAGTACGTAAAAATAAACGTGTGCGCATTTCCCAACGAACAACATTAGCCCATTGATTAATTAATAAAGGAAGATCACGATAACTCTGGATCCAGCCTTTGTATGTATTCCAGATAATGGCTTCGCTGGTTGGACGAACGATCAATTCTTCTTCTAATTTTGCTTCAGGATCAACAATTAATTTACCAGGATTTTGAGGATCTGTTTTTAAACGGTAGTGTGTAACCACTGCACATTCTTTTGCGAAACCTTCGGCATTTTTTTCTTCAGCTTCAAATAAACTCTTTGGTATAAATAAGGGGAAATAGGCATTTACATGCCCTGTATCTTTAAACATTTTATCCAATGTTTTTTGCATATTCTCCCAAATGGCATAACCATGTGGTTTAATAACCATGCAGCCTCTAACAGCGCTATGATCAGCCATGTTTGCTTCTACAACAATATCATTGTACCATTTACTGTAATCCTGTTCTTTTGGTGTAATAACCTTGCTCATAAATCAATTTAGTTCTTCTGCACTTTTAAATGTTTATAAAATTAACCTATAAAAAATGCAAATTTTTAAGATGTTACCTTGTTTTTGCGTAAATTTACTTAAAATCTCCGCAATATTATTAACTATATAAAAAATTTGCGATGAAAAAATTCTTAATTCCGGTAGCTCTTTTTACACTAATTTTTAGTTCGTGCAAAACTTCTCAACTTGAGTCTTATCAGGATGATGTTTATACAAGTCCGACTGAAGAAAGAAGATTAGCAAAAATTGCTGCAGCTGAACAAGCAAAAAAAGAAGCGGAACAAAAACAGAAGCAAGAAGAAGAAGCTTTGGCTCAAAAAGCAAAAGACGATGCTAATCCATATTACCAAGACCCTCAATATAACAGCGATGATTATTATGATTACAAATATGCTTCACAGATCCGTCGTTTTAATAACCCGGTAAACGGAGCAGGGTATTACAATAATTATTATACTAATTCATACATGTATAATAACAATCCCGGATGTTATGGTTCAAGCATTTATAGTTCGTATAATTACTGGATGCCATCTAACCAGTTTGGCAATTACAGTAATGGTTTATCATTTTCTATAAGCAGCGGCAATTATTATAACAGCTACAATAACTACGGTGGATACAATCCGTATTACAGTAGTTATAATCCTTACTATTCAAATAATTATTATAATCCATATGGTTGCAGTTACGGTAACCCGTATTACAATCCATACTATAATCCTTACAATCCTTATGGTAATGCTTACGCTGCAGGATACAATAATGGTTTTAACAATGGTACTAACTGGGGTTATTACAATAGTTATGATCCAAACAGTTCGTACAGCCACACAACATACGGTCCAAGAGGTAGTAACGGAGGTGGTAACAGTAACAGGCAAACATCTGCAGGGATGTTGGTTCCAACAGAAGACAATGCCCGCGCGCAATTTGTTAATGCTGTAGCTGCACACCAGGAAAGCATACCTGTATTTACAGATGTGCCACATAAAGTGCGTACCAATTCTTCTCCAAATACAAATTTTAATAATTCAGGAAATCAAACCATTTCTTCTGAACCTAATCATGTACGTGGTGGATCTTCAACAAGTGAAAACTATCCTAACACAAACACTAATAATAATTCTTCTTCTACATCGAATGAAAATACCGGTTTTTGGCCAAAGGTTTTTAACGGAAATCAAAATTCTCAACCTGTAAAAAATACAAATTCAGGATCTAATCATCCGATAAAAAATAATAATTATGAATCTGAATCTACTAATCCAAATTCAGGTTCAAGCAATCCCGTTAAGATCAAAAATAATAATACCACTTTTGAAAATAACAGTTTTGAGAACAACTCCAATAATTCTAACCGCTCTAATAATGGTAGTGGAAACTACAACAACAATAGCGGTGGAAACAGTGGAGGAGGTTCATCCAATCCAAGAGGTGGTTCAGGTGGTGGATCTAATCATCCAAGATAAATAACCATGTTTCGTACCAAAGCTTTATACATCCTGTTAATGACAGGCTCATTTGTGTATTCACAAAATGATATTGACGCTATTCGCTACTCAAGAGTTGGCGTAAATGGTTCATCGCGTTTTACTGCTGTTGGCGGTGCTTTTGGCGCTGTTGGCGCTGATATGAGTTGCGCGGCCTATAATCCTGCCGGGCTTGCTTTGTACAGAAAAGGAGATATTTCTTTTTCAGGTGGCTTGAGAATTACCAATAACCAGGGTATTATTAATTCAAAAACATCTTCTATCCCAGATGCAGGATTTACATTTAATAATTTTGGGATCCTTGCCGGATGGCAATCTAAAACGGATAAAGAAAGCAGAAATATTATTTCTTTTACGAGTACGCAGACGCAAAATTTTTTGAATAAAACAAGAATGTCGTCTTACACGAATAATAGTTCTATTGCAAAAGATATGGTAAATAAGGCCAACCAGG
>JBDSFC010000413.1:0-5239 GCA_039919745.1 Bacteroidia bacterium
CCTCTTGTGAAAAAAAATGGATACTGGTAAAAAGTAATAAAAGTGTAATTATTTTTTTCATGGTTGTTTTTCCTTTTCAAAATTAGAGATTGTACTTAATTGATATATGCGATTGAGTAAGTAGATATCATGACCTTTATCATAGTTTAAAAGTTCATCGTCGTTATGAAAATAAGTATCTAATAGATCAATAAAGATCCCATTTTCAATAAAGGCAATCTTTAGATTTTGCTTGCTAAGTTTGATAACAGGGCAGGTAGGCTCAATACTAAAAAAATAAGTTGTAATCACCTCCGTGTTTTTATTGCCACCAAGCGAACTGTATGAATACAATAAAACACTTTCTGTTGGGTTAAGGATCTTGTAATTTAAATTTTTATAAAAGCGATAAGAAGTATTCTTGTCGCAATACCCAAAAATAGAATCTTTTTTAAGATTGAACTTTGAATTCCCCATCGTAACAAAAACCAAAGATGTATTAAACAGGTTGTTTAATTTTAATTTATATTTTTTGCCGGGTTCTTTTTGAAAGGAGATCTTTCCTGTGATAAAATCGTTATAAGATAAATACAGCCCTTCTTGTGTTGATTGAGCTTTGATGCTGTAGTATAAGAACAAAGCACAAAACAAAAAACCTATAAATGACTTTTGCATAATTTCCTTCTACAAAGGAACGAAGAAGGCTATAATGGAATTATTTTATTTTATACCAAACGTATAAAGATTTTATAAAGATGTTCAGGCAAACCTATAACCAACACCACTTTCGGTAATAATGTATTTTGGGGAATTTGGATCATCTTCTATCTTTTTGCGGAGTTGTGCTATAAAAACCCGCAGGTATTGCGATTGATCGATAAATCCGGGCCCCCATACTTCGCGCAATAAATAATGATGAGTAAGCACCCTTCCTTCATTTTTAATAAATAAAGCAAGTAAAGTATATTCTGTTGCGGTTAACTTAATAAGTTCATTATCTTTTTTTATGGTGCGCGCTGCAAGATCAATTTGTAAACGGTTGTGATCTATCACAGGGTTACTATCTTCTGTACCTGAACTGCGTAAAGAAGAACGGATCCTTGCCAGTAATTCTCCTGTGCGAAAAGGTTTTACCAAATAATCATTAGCGCCATTATCCAAAGCTTTTACAATATCTTCTTCGCTGCTTTGCACTGAAAGAATGATGATGGGTTTTGTATACCATTGACGTAGTTTTTGTAAAACAATGTGCCCGCTTTCGTCAGGTAAACCAATATCCAGCAAGATAAGATCGGGTGGGTGATTAGCAGCTATTAATAAACCTTCCCTGGCTGTTGCGGCTTCTTTTATCTTGTAGTCGTTACTTTGCAAAGTGATCTCAAGCAATTTCCGGATCTGGGGTTCATCATCAATAATTAATATCTCAGCGTTAGTCATTTTTAATAGAGTTTAATGAGGATGTTTCTGCAGGAATAGTAATCGTAAATTTGGCGCCACTTTCTATTCCGTTCTCTAATTGTATGGTTCCCTTCATCGCTTCAACAAAACCTTTTACTATTGATAATCCTAAACCTGTACCACCTGTATTTGAATTTTTTAAACGGTAAAATTTATCAAATACTTTATCGATCTCATCTTCCGGAAAACCGTTGCCCGTATCTTCTACAACAATTAAAAGTTTATTGTCTTTTGTGCAATTAACCCTCACAGTTATAACTGAATACTTTGGAATATAAAGTGCCGCGTTATGAATTAAATTATGAAGTACCTGTTCCAATAAACCATGATCCAGTTTAAATAGTGGAAGATTTTCTTTGATGGCAATATGTACAGGGCGGTTTTGAATATTTTCTTTTAACTGGTTCATTACATCATGCACCAACTCGTTCATATCGCACCAATCTTTTTTTACCCGTATTACACCCGATTCTAAGCGCGACATATTTAAAAGATTTCCTACCTGCCTGTTTAGTTGAAGAGATGCTTTTGAAATTTCGGATACCAGTTCTTTTTTATTTTCTTCTGAAAGCTTTTCGCTATTATCCTGTAAATTATCGGTGGCGCCAATAATAGTTGATATAGGCGTTCTTAATTCGTGTGACAGGGAATTTAAAAGCGTATTGTATAATTTTAAAGTGTTTTCTTTTTCTTCTTTTTTATTTGCCCTTTTTTCTATTTGCCTTATTTTATAGGTAAGCACGGCATTTACCATGGCAATTACAAAATACATTAAAAACAATAAACCATTTTCGGTGCTTTGTATGCTGAATGTAAATTTTGGCGGAATAAAAAAGAAATTCCAGACCACCGCGCTTAATACGGCTGCTAACAATACAGGTGCAATGTCGCAGAACATGGCAATTAAAGAAACAGTTACCAGTAATAAAAATGCCACTACTTTGTAATCAATATAATTGCCAATGGTATAACAAATGGCTGCAACAAAAAAGATCAGTACTATACTTGTGGTGTATTGTTTTCTTTTGCTGATCTTATGTAAAAGGAAATTAGCCATCATACAAATGTACACTTAGGGTCGTAAACGCTTCATCAAAATTAGCGATAATAGTATAAAGATTTTATAAAGATTATAATTGGGCAAAACAAAAAAGCCCCGCCATATTAAGGCGGGGCTTTTAACTTTTTAAAAATATAATTAGCTTATTTTAATGCAACCATCTTTAATTTCGATGTTAGCACCGTCTTTAACTTTTATTTCACCGCAAGAGGTCATGATAATACACTCTGTACCGCCACCTTGTATTGTAACGCTTGATGTTTTGCTTCCGTCAAAAGTAACTTCTTTTGAAGAGCCATCCATTTTTACTTTAAACGTGTGCGCTTTTGAATCTTTATTGTAATACCTGATAGTTACCGCGCTAAATGCGCTTGAAACTGCGAAGCCTAAAATAGCTACTGTTAGAATTAAACGTTTTTTCATGTTTTGATTTTTTAAGGTTTAGATAAATATACACTCTCAAAACATCATTTAAAACAATTATTTTTCAGGTTTTTCTGATAAGTTATTAAAATCCAGGTCAACTATTTTAAGCTGTTTGTGTTTGTTGATCCTGATCCTCTTTACGCCCAGCTGTTTTATAAGAATGCCCGTAGTAACCAGGCCGGCGCCAATAAGGATTGCTTTTGGGTCTATAACCGGTTCGCGACTGTTTATTAGATTATTAGTTGTGTTTAAAAAAAAGAAAAATGCGCCGCCGGTAATAAAAGCAGATTGAAATAACCTGATCACAAAATTACTCCTGTGAATGCAAACAGCCTTTAGTTCGTTAAGTTTAATAATGGTATCGTTTGAAAAAACAATAAAACTATCCTGCAGGTTGGTAATTTTATTGCGGTGATAGGTGAGCTGGCCTTTTAATTTATAATCGAGCACTTCACCATTATGTATTTCGTATTTTTTTAATTTGCCAAAACGTGTATATACAATTTCTAATGTTTTTTGTGAAAAACAATTTAAGTTGCCCGCCAAAACAAAAAACAAGATCAATATATGTACAGGTTTATACATACTTAAAAGTAATGTTTAGCAATGGTTATAAAAACAAGATTAGCTTTTTTTAGGAATTGATCTTAACAGCAAATTAATTTACACGTAATTGCTGGCCCACTTTTAGGTAATAACGTTTGCTTACGCCGTTTAAAACCATAAGTTGTTTTGTGGTAATGCCGTATTGCGTGGCAATATAGTTCCAGCTTTCGCCACGGTTAACTTTGTGCAGGTTACTGTTAGCAGGGAAAGCGGAGAGTTTTTGTTTAGCTGCTTTAAAGGTAATAGTATGGTGGTATAATTTATGATCGTTAAACGAAATAATAGTTGCAGGGTTTACAGCATGGCCTTTGTACCTCACCTCTAAATGTAAATGCGAGCCGGTACTATGGCCTGTGTTACCGCCAAGCCCAACCGTTTGGCCGCTTAATACAATATCACCGGCTTTTACTTTTAATTTTGATAAATGAGCGTATACAGTCTCCAAACCGTTAGGATGCATTAAGATAACCACGTTACCAAAACCACCTTGTTTTTTAGCAAAACGTACTTTACCATCAAAGGCCGCGCAAACTTTATCGCCTTTGTTAAGGTCAATATCAATGCCGTTGTGCATGCGCTTATCGCGCCAGCCGTAGTTAGAGGTTACCACACCTTTAAATGGGGACACGTAATAACTTAACAGATCATTTTCCAACACCAAGTTAAATGTTTTTGGCAGGCTATCGGTAGGGGTGAGGGGAAATAATAATTTTTCATCCTCATCAGAATAAAAACTTAACTCACTTAAATTAAATTCAGAGATCTTTACTTCGTCAGTATTATTACTGTTCAATAAACTGGTGTAATAATTTAAAAGGTCAACATCTTTTTGGTTAACGTTCTTTAATTCAAGCACCGAATCAACCAAATGCGCCAGTTTTGAACGGGTCATAATATTAACCGAACGAAACTTTAAGATCCTTACCGAATCGCTTTTGGTACTGTTTAAAAGAGAAGCGTAATAGCTCATCATGTCCAGATCTTTAGAAGTAACATTCTTAAGATCAAAAACAGAATCTATCAGGTTCGCCAGTTCGGCTTTGCTAACCGTTTTATAATGTTTGATGGAATCTGTTCTTTTATGCACAGGCTCGTTATGCGAAAACAGCGGTTTCCACAGGCAAAAGAGGGCAATTATTAAAGCGGGTTTAAAAATAAGACTACTAAAATAACGCTTTAAGCTTAAAAAGCAAATTTTAGGACTGTTTTACTGTAAAATAACAGGCGATGGAACGCAGATGACGCTGATAGTACAGATGTTCACTGATCTTTTAAAAATAAATAATCCGTATAAAGACCCTCTAAGATCATATCGATCTGCGTGATCGGCATTCAATAAGATCAACGGATACTAATGAAACACTGATGACGCTGATTTAGCAGATCTCCGCTGATTAGAGTTTGTTACTGCACAAATAAAAGATCTTTTAAGATCATATCAATCTGCGTTATCGGCGTTCTATTGTTAACGAATACGATCAGCACTCTTTAAAAGCGCGATATCTTTTTTAGTAAAGTGTGCCGCAAAATAAGCCGCTATAATGGCAAATAAGCCAATGGCCACTACAAAATAGTTAATGCTTATTTCAAGAACAGCTTCTGTTTTAGTTACAAAAGGGCAAAACAATAGCATGGCAATTAATACTAACCATAATACAATTTGGGCATAACATAATTTTACCTGTAGCTCTCTTTTTTTAAAAGAGAAGA
>JBDSFC010000173.1:0-3330 GCA_039919745.1 Bacteroidia bacterium
GGTAGCTGCAAAATTACCGACCTATGGGTATATGTGAACGGACAATTTCAGGGTGCTTACCCCACCGGCAATCTAATACCCATTATTTCTAATAACGAACCCGTAAGGATCAATATTTTTGGAGGTATTAAAAACAACGGCATTAGCAATACGAGGTTAAGTTATATTTTTTATGATTTTATTACCATTGATACGCTTGTTGGTGATCACTTAACCATAAACAGGCCATTAACCTTTCATTACAATCCAAACACAAAGTTTGAATGGGTAGAAGGTTTTGATGGTAATGGAGTTAGTCTTATAAAATCTTCAAATTCAGATACGACTTGGAAACCCGCGCTCCCAATTGATTGTTTTGAAGGTAATTCAGCAGAGATGGGCTTAGGAGCTGGTGCTTCTAAAATAATGGTAGAATCATCTGCGCCCCTTACAATTCCTTTAAACAACCCAAATGTTTATCTTGAATTAAATTATAAGTCTAACCAGGTATTTGAAGTGGGTATTTTAAATGGTGGTATTCAAAAACCAGCACTATTTGTAAACGCATCTGATACCTGGAATAAAATTTATATTTCAATGGCTGAAACAGTTAACCAGGCCCCTTACAACACTACTCAAAAGGTATATATCAAAATGAGCAGGAAAGCCGATAATCAAAATCCAAAAATGTTTTTGGATAATATTAAACTGGTACACTTTTAATGAGTTTAAGACTACGCACATTCTATTACATCTTTGCTGATTTTTTATCGGCCGGTTTAGCGTGGACATTATTTAATATTTACCGTAAAACACAGATCGATCCAATTAAGACGGGGGCATCTTCAGCAGAAATTTTTGACGATCAATTTTTTATCAGCATTATTATTTTACCACTTATTTGGGTGTTGGTGTATTACCTTTATGGCTCATACAACAATGTTCTTCGTAAGTCCAGGATCAATGAATTTGTACAGATCTTAACTACTTCAATTGTTGGTGTGACTGTTTTATTCTTTGTAGTTCTTTTAGATGATGAAGTAGCTTCATACAAACTTTATTACAAATTATATTTTGTTTTATTTGCTGCTCATTTTGGTTTTACCGCTTTTGGCCGTTTCTTTTTATCTTCTTATACCAATAGAAAAATACACGAGAAAAAATTTGGTTTCAATACATTGATCATTGGTAGTAATGAGCGTGCCTTAAAAATGTTTAAAGAAATAAATGCTCTTAAGTACGGTATTGGCAATTCCTTTGTAGGCTTTGTGCATATTGAAGGAAAGAACGGTTACTCTGATGTTTTAAGAAATGAATTACCACACCTTGGTGAATACGAAAACATTAAAGAAATAATAGAGAGCTGCAAAGCTGAAGAAGTAATTATTGCCTTAGAAAGCTGGGAGCACGAATACATAAAAAACATTGTGAACGATCTTGGAGATATGGGCGTTATTATCAAGATCATTCCTGATATGTATGATATTTTGAGCGGACACGTAAAAATGAATACCATTTTAGGAACGCCGTTAATTGAAATTAAACACCAGATAATTCCTGAATGGCAAATTTCGGTTAAACGTTTTATTGATGTTTTTATTTCTGTTTTTGTACTTATTATTTTTAGCTGGTTGTATTTGTTATTGGGTATCCTGGTAAAACTGGGTTCAAAAGGCCCTATGTTCTTTAGACAGGAACGTGTAGGCATTCATGGTAAACCATTTTACATTATTAAATTCCGTACTATGTACCAGGATGCTGAAAAAATGGGTCCTGCCCTATCCAGCTCCGATGATCCACGCGTTACACCTATTGGAAGATTTTTAAGAAAAGTGCGACTTGATGAGATCCCTCAATTTTTAAATGTGTTGTTAGGCGATATGAGTATTGTTGGTCCTCGTCCCGAAAGACAATACTATATTGATAAAATTGTTGAAAAGGCACCGCATTATAAACATCTGCAAAAAATCCGTCCGGGTATTACCAGTTGGGGGCAAGTTAAATTTGGTTACGCCGAAAACGTAGATCAAATGATAGACCGTTTAAAATTTGATATTTTGTATGTAGAAAATATGAGCCTGCTTCTTGATTTTAAAATTTTAGTACACACAGTTTTAATTGTCTTGCAAGGAAGAGGAAAGTAAACTACAAATTAGTACGAATATAATTACGAATTTTTATACGAATGTTTTCCACCATTAATAAATATCTTTCTTTAGTAAAATTCAGTCACACTATTTTTGGTTTACCGTTTGCTGTCATCGGCTTTTGTTTGGCGCTACATTCAGGCCAGGCAACTTTTAGCTGGCAAAAATTCGCATTGGTATTATCCTGTATGGTATTTGCGCGCAGCGCCGCTATGGGTTTTAACCGTTATATTGACAGAAAATTTGACAGTAAAAACCCGCGAACCGTTATCCGCGAAATTCCAGCCGGAAAAATTTCTCCAAATGCAGCCTTACTCTTTGTAATTGTTTGTTGCATTGGTTTTGTTATTTCTGCTTTCCTGATAAATAAATTATGTTTTTATTTATCACCTGTTGCTCTTTTAGTAATATTAGGTTATAGTTACACCAAACGTTTCACACCACTGTGCCATTTGATATTAGGTGTTGGCCTGGGGCTTGCTCCAATAGGCGCTTACATTGCTTTAACAGAAGAGTTTGCTTTATTGCCAATACTGGTAAGTGTTTTAGTTTTCTTTTGGGTGAGTGGCTTTGATATTATTTTTGCATTGCAGGATGACGAGTTTGATAAAAGCGAAAACCTAAAATCCATTCCTGTTTATCTTGGCAGGAAAAATGCACTACGACTTTCAGAAGCATTTCATTTTATTGCTGCTTTATTGGTTATAGGTATTTTCTTTTACGGACATTTTGGTTGGTTGTATATTGTAGGTATGGTAGCCTTTATTAGTTTATTGATCTTTCAGCATGTAATAGTAAAACCAAATGATCTTAGCAGGGTTAATCTTGCATTTGGTACAACTAATGGCATTGCCAGCCTGGCATTTTGTGTATTTGTTTGCTGCGATATATTTTTAATTGTTTAGAATGTTCTTCCTGCTAAAAAAATTATTCAAAATTTTATTTTACGGTTCTTTATTGTTGTTGCTCATCTCTTCTGTTTGTCATATGGTAATTGCTAACGCTACAAAAACGCAATTGTATACCGATGTTAAAACTGTTCCAAAAACAAAAGTGGGCATTGTTTTGGGTACTTCGCGCCTATTAAGAAACGGTACTAAAAACCTTTATTTTTCTTATATGATAGATGCTGCAAAACAATTATTCGATTCAAATAAAGTAATTTATTTAATTTTAAGCGGCGATAACCGTGTGGATGAATATA
>JBDSFC010000201.1:0-13816 GCA_039919745.1 Bacteroidia bacterium
TTTAAACGCTTCATATATTGTTCTGCAATTTCGCGACGAGCACCAGGGCGGGCTCCGCTAATAGCATCACACACCTGGATGATAGGTGCATACAGTGTATTCATTTCAATTTCATCGTGGTGAGCTCCGATAGCATTACATACTTCCGGTTTTTCTTTGTATTGCTCAGCCAACTTCATACCTAATAAAGCGTGAGGTAATTCAGGCTCGTTATCAGGTACTTTACCAATATCGTGTAATAGACCGGCACGCTTGGCAACCTTAGGATTTAAGCCCATTTCAGAAGCCATAATAGCGCAAAGGTTTGCAACCTCTCTACTATGTTGTAATAAATTTTGCCCGTAAGATGAACGGTATTTCATACGGCCAACCATACGAATTAACTCCGGATGTAAACCATGAATACCCAAATCGATACAGGTACGTTTACCTGTTTCGATAATTTCTTCTTCCAGCATTTTTTTGGTTTTCTCAACAACCTCTTCAATACGCGCCGGATGAATACGTCCATCCGTTACTAATTGATGTAAAGCTAAACGACAAATTTCTCTTCTTATAGAATCAAAACAAGATAATGTGATTGCATCAGGCGTATCGTCCACAATGATCTCAACACCTGTAGCAGCTTCTAAAGCGCGAATGTTGCGGCCTTCACGACCAATGATACGGCCTTTAGTTTCATCACCTTCAATATGAAAAACAGAGATTGAATTTTCAATAGCTGTTTCTGTAGAAACACGTTGAATGGTTTGTAAGATTATTTTCTTGGCTTCTTTGTTCGCAGTTAATTTTGCTTCATCCATAATATCTTTTACATAAGACATGGATTGTGTTTTTGCTTCAGCTTTAATAGACTCTACTAATTGCAATTTAGCATCATCCGCTTTTAATCCCGAAATTTTCTCAAGCATTTCAACTTGTTTGCGATGACCTTTTTCAACTTCTTCCAAACGGTGTTTGTAAAGGTCTATTTGTTGTTGCGCCTGGTTCTTTAGAGTTTCAGCTTCTTTATCTTTGCGGTTAAGGTCTTCTATCTTTTTATTGATCTCGCCTTCTTTTTGTTTTACTTTATTTTCAGTTTGTAAAATAAATGCATTTTTTTCTGCTACCGACTTATCATGCTCAGCTTTTAATTGTAAGAATTTTTCTTTAGCCTGTAAGATCTTTTCCTGTTTAGTTGCTTCGGCTTTCACCTCAGCCTCTTTTATCATGTTCTCTTTTTCTTTTTTAGCAGTGGCATTAATTTTACTACCCGCTAAAATAAACCCTGCCACAATTCCAAGAATCAGGGCCCCTGCTATAAATCCAATTGTTATTATATCCATCTTTCGTTCTTTTTTTAATTATTGTCATTCCGACGGTAGGAGGAATCTGCACTTAAAGATGCTTCCTTCGTCTGCATGACATTATATGTTGACTTTATTTTTAATTTTAATAAAATAAAAAACGCACAAAAATTTAAGAGTAAATCTCAAATTTTGTGCGTGTAAGTTGGTAAACCGTAGTTTACTTATTCGTTAATATTTTTAATGTCTTGGCCATGTTGTTGTAACATATCCTCCACACTTGAAAATAGCTGTTTTAAATGACTTAATTCTCCCTCCGCTGTGTTGGCTTTTTTGTAAAGTTCTGCTACTAATTGTAACATTACCATGGTCAACACATCTTTTCTATCTTTAACTGCATAGTTTTTTTCGAACTCTGCAATTTTTGTATTTATTAGTTTAACGGCCTCTTTAATATTGACTTCATCTTCGGCATTTACCTTTAAAGGAAAAACACTTCCGGCAATTTCAACTTTTATGTTTACTTCGCTCATTTAAAGAGGGCGTTAAAAATTAAGCACTTAATAACGTAATGCACTTATCAATTTCACGCACCAAATCGTTTATTTGTTTTTTCATTTGGGACTTTTCTGTTTTCCCACCTGAATTATTGGCTAAGATAATATTCTTTCTGTGATTATTCAAATCTGTTACATCAATACTTTGACTTTCAACACTTTGAGATAGTTCACCTATCACATCGTTCATTTTTAACAATTGGTTAGCCATCTGTTCTTTCTCGTCCAAAAGCACCATGCGCTCGTCATTCAGACCATCTATTTGCTTGAACAAGCGATCAATAAAGGCATCCTGCTCTTCAGTGTTGGGAGCACTTGTTGTTGCTGATATAGTAGCGATCTCAGTTTCGTATGAGGCGATTTTCTCATTTAACGAAGAAACTGTTGAATTTAAGTCTGAAATAGATGATTGTAAGCCGGTTAATTGTGTTAATAAGTCAAGTTTTTCAGAATTTAAAGTATCAAAACTGGCTTGTAATTGACCAATTTCATTTTTTAACTGCGAGATCTCTTCAGTTAATGCAGCATTTTGACCTTCAAGATTAGTAACATTAAAATTCTTAATAGATAAGATCTCTTTAAACTCTTCAGTTTTAGCACTACTTACCGATCTAATTTCGTCAAGCTCAGCTTTTATTAAAATTAATTCAGATTCCTGTGCTTCTACTTTATCCTGTGCAGAATCTATTTCGCAAATAAGACTGCTGTTTTCAACCAATAATTTTTGGAATTCAATTTCTTTATCTAAAACCTGTTGCTTAACAGAGTTTTCTAATTCTGCTTTAAAACTCTCAAGCTCTTCTTCTTTTGTAGTAATAGAGTTCTCTAAAGCGGAGATCTGATTATGAAGTCCTTGTATTTGTAAAGAAGCATTTTCTAATTCCTGGTTCTTTAATTCTAAAGATACTTCCGTCTCGCCAAGACTATTGGTAGTAGTTTCAACAACATCAGATAAATTACTTAACTCCGTATTTAATTCTTCTATTTGTGAATTAAGTGTATTAACCTGTTCGCTGTTTGATAAAGATGAATTTTGTTTAAAAGCATCGAATTCATTTGTTAAGCTTAAAAACTTCTCAGCTTCAGATCTTAACTGGAACTGGTAATTAGTTAATTGACCAGTTAAACTTTCGAACTCAGAATTTTGTGAGTCTATATGTATAACAAGTTCTCTTATTTTTTCGTTTGCCTGGTCGTTCTCTAATTGTGCTTTGGTTAATTCTTCGCTAAGCCTTGTGTTTTGGCCGTTTGAATGAATTAAGGCATTAGATAATTTTTCTTCGTATCCGTTTGTTAATGCTTCGATCTGTGAAGTATGTGAGGAAGTTAATTCACTTACAAATGTTTCATGCTCTGATCTTAAAGTACTGATCTGATTTTGAAAAGAGGCAGACAATTCTTCAGATGAAGAACTGGTTGTATTTCTTAATTCTTCAATTTGTTTTTCATAAGAAGAAATTAACTCAGATTCTTTAGCAGAAAATTCTGAAGTTAAATTTTCAATTTTAGAAGTAAATTCCTGCGTTAATGTATTGCGTTGTTCTTCTAGTTCTAATTTTAAACCTGAAATTTCTGTCTTATAAGAAAATTCAAGGCTATCAATTTTTTGGGTATAATTAGTTTCTACAGATTCTAGTGCAGTTTGACTTGTATGTTTTAAAGCATTGATCTCAGTTTGACTGCCTGATGATAAAGATGAGATCTGAGAAGTATAATCATTTTTCAAAAAAGTAATTTGTTGTTCGTAAGCTAATTTTACGGCAACAATTTCTTCCTGGTGATTAATGCTTAAAGCTTGTTCTTTATCAGCCCAGCTTGTAGAAAGTTCATTAACCCTGTTCTCAAACTCTTCTTTAATGCCAGATTCTTTGTAATATGAATTAGAGCGTAATTCTTCAATTTGCGTTCTGTATTCATTTTTAACTGAATCTAAGTTCGCGCTGGCTTCAGCTTTTATTCCTTCAATTTTTGATTCATAGTTTGCTGAGATGGCGTTAAGGTCTGATCTTAGATTTTCTATTTCGGCTAAGCGTTGCTCGATCTCGTCTTGTTTTGCATGCAATTGCTCTTTTATAGAACCTCGCAGCTCTTTAAACGAAGCTAGTTCGCCCTTGTAATTGGTGTTATCGCGTTCCATAACCACCAATTTGGTGTTTAAAACATCGATAGTTACCTGAAGGCGTTTGCAGTCTTCATCCCGCATTATCAGCTGATTGCGGTAGTCGCTTAACGAACGTTTTAGCTCATTAAATTCCTTGCGCAATACTAAATCGTTTTCTAAAACTTGCTGTAATTCTGTTTTTAAACTTTCTGCGTTCATTTATTCTGTATTTGATTTTCATAAAAATACTTAACTAAAGCGGCGCTTAAACCTTGCTAAGTCATTATGATTAAACACAATAATGTTAATTACCTTAAGTGTTATTAAGATTGAATTGTTAATTACGTAATTGCCTAAACCCTTGTTTTTATTGGCTTACAGAGCTTTTTTGATTTTATTTACAGGAATAGAGCCAAAAATACAGGCGCAATATTGAAGGGATTTTTAACGCAAAAAATAAAAAGATACTTTTCAAAAACGTCAAAGCGCATTGCAATTTATTTACAAGCTAAACCATTTATTTTTACTTGTTAATACTGAATTAAGAAATTTTGTCAGTTTTTTAACAAAAAAGAGAAACTTTTTAGTTTTTAATGCGTTATACAGATAAAATACTTTAATAATTGCTCTTTTTTATATAACTTTACCCTCTTAAATTCCAACACAATCCCATGAGACAACTAAAAATCACCAAGTCCATCACAAATCGTGAAAGTGCATCCTTAGATAAATACTTACAAGAAATCGGTCGTGAAGAATTGATCACTGCTGAAGAAGAAGTTATTTTAGCTAAGAAAATAAAGGACGGTGATCAAAGTGCTCTTGAGAAATTAACCCGTGCTAACCTACGTTTCGTAGTTTCGGTAGCAAAACAATACCAAAATCAGGGTTTAAGTTTACCCGATCTTATCAACGAAGGAAATTTAGGTTTGATAAAGGCTGCACGTCGTTTTGATGAGACCCGTGGTTTTAAATTTATCTCTTATGCTGTATGGTGGATCCGTCAAAGTATCCTTCAGGCATTAGCAGAACAAAGCCGTATTGTACGTTTACCTTTAAACCAGGTAGGCTCTTTAAATAAAATTAATAAAGCATACAGCAAATTAGAGCAGGAATTTGAGCGTGAGCCAAGTGCCGAAGAATTAGCAGATGTTTTAGATCTACCAATTGACAAGGTTTCTGATACTATGAAAGTATCAGGCCGTCACGTTAGTATGGATGCTCCTTTCGCTAATGGCGAAGAAAGCAGCTTATTAGATGTTTTGGTAAATTTAGATTCGCCAAAAGCCGATAGCGGTTTAATGAACGAATCTTTAAGCAAAGAAATTGATCGTGCTCTTAGTACTTTAACTGAAAGAGAACGCGATGTTGTAAAATTATTTTTTGGAATTGGTTTAAACCACGGTTTAACTTTAGAAGAAATTGGTGATAAATTTGATCTTACCCGCGAACGTGTTCGTCAAATTAAAGAAAAAGCTATTCGCCGTTTACGTCATAGCAGCCGTAGCAAATTGCTACAACAATATTTAGGACAATAATTAAATTATAAATAATCTTTCAAAACCTCAGCAGCAATGTTGGGGTTTTTTGTTTTAATTAACCACAGAGAACACAGAGATTTTTTTATAAATAAAGCCCTCGTCATTCCGGCCTTTAGCCGGAATCTCAGTATTAAAAAACAGTCTGAGTACTGAGACCCTGAATCAAGTTCAGGATGACAGAATAATGTAAATTTGCCAAACTATTTTTTGATTAAACCCACTAGTTGCTTAGCTTTACATTCTCAAAAAAATGCAAATAGTAAAACGCATAATCGCTATTCTTATTTCAGTTGGTCTTGGCCTTATTTTTATTTATTCGGGCTACACGAAACTTGATCCTGTTATCGAAACATTTGAATTTACTTTTGTAGATATTGGTGTTGCTAATTGGTACACTGCTCCTGTTATTGCGCGTTTATTAATTGGTTTGGAGTTTTTTCTTGGGCTGCTTTTAATAATGAATTACAGTCTCAAAAAATTCACACTTCCGTTTACCATCGGCCTATTATTATTTTTTATTATTTATTTAATTATTCAAATATCTACAAGTGGCAATCATGGAAACTGCGGTTGTTTTGGCGAACATCTTAAAATGACGCCACTTGAAGCCATCATTAAAAATGTGATCATGATAGCCGGTTGTTTGATCGTTTACTTTTTTTATGAAGGCTGGAAAATAAAATATAATAAGGAGCTCCTTAGTTTTGCCTGTCTTACAGCTTTAACAGTACCTTTCTTATTTAACCCAATTGATTATGCCTATACATCCAATAACCTGGATGAAAAAGTAAACTATCCGTTGGAATTAAATTTATTGTTTCAGCCGGAAGATACTGCTAAGGTTGAGATCCCGAAAATTGATCTTAGAAAAGGAAAGCATGTAGTAGCTTTTATAAGCTTAACTTGTCCACATTGTCGTATTGCCGCTAAAAAATTCAGACTGATCAAAAAGGATAATCCTGACCTTCCTATCTATTTTATTTTGAATGGAGAAAAGTCGAAATACAAATCTTTTATTGACGATACACATGCTGATAATATTCCATCAAGTTATTGTTTAGGTAAGACATTTGTAAATTTAGCAGGAACTGATCTTCCGAGGATCTATTACCTTGATAACGGGATACTCGTGAAAAAAGTAGATTATTACGAGTTAAGCCAATATAATATCGAAGACTGGTTAAAGACCGGAAAGGTAGACTAGGCAATTTTCTATACCAGCAAAGGAATTCAGCCTGTTTTTGTATTCAAAATCTTTTTTTAACAAATAATTGCTTCCTCAAGCAATATTTTTTATTTTACGGTCTCAAAATCCGTTTATGAAACGTATTGTATTCTGTTTATTTGTTTTCTTTTTATCGTTAAACTTTTATTCGCAGGTTTCTTCGACCAAGCTTGCTATGGGCGATACCGATTTTAAACTGGAAGATCTGCCACGTGTTCTTTTAAAAGAACTTAACCGCTTTAGGGTTAGTAAAGGTTTAGATACTTTAGAGATGAGTGAAATGCTTCAGTTCTCTGCGCAGCTAAGCGCTGATAAAATGGCAAATGCAGGAAAAGATAAAATTGAATTAAAAACTACTCAAAAGAATTTAAAAAAAGCCGGGGCAACCAAACGTGGTGAAGAATTAACCATGAAGGCTGCCGTTAGCAAAGGCCGCGAAAATTATAAGACAGAAGATGTTGCCAAAACAATTTATAACCGTTGGGAAAGCTATCAAAAAACTTTACCAATTGTAATGAACCCTAAATATACATTAGTTGGTATCTCTTGCGAAATCAGCGATGATGGCAAACGTGTTTTTGCAAGTGCCGTGTTTGGTGGTTATGATATTACCAATGGGGGTGTTATTTACAAAAAACAATTAGCCATACCATTTAATACCAAATCAAAAAAATTAAAAGGTCCTGAAGTTAAGTTCTGCAAAAATTGTGATCGCTGGCGCAATTATGATGTACTCGAAAAAGGTGTGTATGTAGAAAACGGTAAAGTATATTTAAAATATCCTAATGCAAAAGACCTTCGCCGTTTACTTAAGAAATCAAAAGATGGCGTTGCTTATGACATTGTGCAACGCGACCAATACATTAATGCCGATTATAATATTGTAGATAATAACCTTTACAATAAAGGGATTATGGGTAAAGTAATTTATAAGGATAAATTATTCAAGAAAAATTTATTGATAAGCAAGGACCCAAAAGTTAACCGCAAAAATAAAAACAAAGGTATTGAAGTGGAACTAGGAAAATTTAATCCGAAAATTACCGGGCAATACGAAGTAAATTTAATTATCATCCAGGATGGAAGAGTTTGTCGTACAATAACAAGAGGTTATTATGAGAATGGGAAGATAGATAGTAAAACACCAATTGGATTATTACCATTTAATAATACAACAGGTTTAAAACCACCATTTGAACCAAAATCAGAAAGTTCGATCATTAACTTTACGATCCCATTCGAGAAAAATAAATTTGAATATAAAACAGAAGACATTCAACCATTTATTAAAGCACTGAACGAACCTGATTTTATTATTGATGGTTTATACATTTACGCCTACTCTTCTATTGAAGGCGATTCGGTTGCTAACGCTAAATTACAGCGCAAACGTGGCGAAAGTGTTTTAGGGGTTTTACAGAGTTTCCAAAAAAATAAAATTACTCCAACAATCGAAACCAAAGATAGTTGGGGATTATTTTTATTAGAGAATGAAGATGGAAAATATGCCAACCTTGTTGCACAAGGTAAACGCAAGGCCATTAACCAAATTAATTCAGATAAAAAATTACAGGAAGAACTTGAACCCATTTTAGCAAAAGAGCGTTTCGCGCAAATGATCATGGATATTACTTATGACGTGAGCGGTGCAAAAGAAGAAAAATTTTCGCGGGTAAGTTTTGAGCGTGCGTTAAAAGCAAATAATTATAACCAGGCTTACAAAATAATGGAGTTTATGAATAAGCGCGTTGCCGAAAATAAATATCCTGTTGGTATTTACGATAGTTTAAAAATTGAAGAGAATGCGAAAAATGCAAGCTTAATTAATAACCGTTTATATTATCAATACCAGGCAAATAATACAGTTGATGAAGATGACGAAGCCACATTTGACCGTTTATTGAAATTTGAACCGGCCAATCCTATCTTACAGTACAACAAAGTATTTTGCCAATTAAAATTGGATAGTAATGCCGGTAACCAGGAACACCAATCTAAAGTACAACAAACCATAGACGGTTTATACGGTAAATTAGATAGTAATTATGTAAATGGTTTAAATATCGAATGGCAATTTAAGATCATGGAAAGCCTTGATACAATGGAAAACGCTGATGCTTTAATTGATGCTTGTATTGCGCGGATCAAATCTTTCTATAATATTAAAGATGCCAGCTGGCAAAATGCTTTAAAATTATCGTATGTATTTTCAAGAGCAAAAGATTTTAGATATTCTTCTACCGTGTTAGAACCTTATTTAAGTATGCCGGACGTTAACGAAAATTTAGTTTTTATGTACATTGCTTCTGCAAGCAGATTGCAGGAAAAATATTATTCGCGTACATTTGCAAGGGCTTTAGAAATTGCCAAAACTAAGAACCAGGACAGGTATTGCAAATTATTTGGAGATCCTTATATGACCTTCCAGGTATTAGAAAATCCGGAAGTAAAGAAAGTGTATAAGGGTACTTGTCCGGCGGTGAAATAAAGTGATTGAGCGTTATTCTTTAAAAGCGCTACAAAAAGAGAAAAGCAAATAAATTCTTACTTCCATAATTACACAATTATTAACAAGTGTCTTGCAAATTTTAATTTACAATTCACTAAATTAGATTTAAAATTGTGTCATGAATAAATTAAAAAAGACTTTTGTTTTTTTATTCTTTATAATAAGTAGCGTTTGTTTAAGCCAAACAGATACTTCTAAAAAAGAAAACACTCTCCAATGGTATACTGATATTATGAAAGCCCACGAAATTTCGCTGGCTACAAATAAACCTATCTTCGCACTTTTTACTGGTAGCGACTGGTGTTTTTGGTGCAAAAAATTACAGGCAAATGTTTTATCAAAACCCGAATTTGTTGAATGGGCTAAAAAAAACGTGGTATTAGTTGAATTGGATTTTCCAAGAGGTAAAGCTTTAAGTCCTGAATTAGTACAACAAAATAACAGCCTGCAACAAACATTTGGCGTACAAGGCTATCCTACCATTTGGATGTTCTCATTAAATAAAGATGCGGCCACATCAAAATTTAATATTGATGCTTTGGGTTCATTAGGCTATCCGCAGAATCCTGAACCCGGCAAAGAGCAAATAAAATTTTTGAATGATGCTAATGGTTTATTAGCAAAAAAAACTGTTAAATAGTTCTATTTTAATCATCCAAACTGTTTAACATCCTGAGGCGTAATTTCTTTTCCACCCAAAATAATTAAGCGTTCAATTACATTTCTGAATTCGCGGATATTGCCCGGCCAATTTCTTTCCTGCATTAACTTTAAAGCATCTTTAGAAAATGTTTTTTTTGCAATACCCATTTCTTCGCAGATCAATTCTAAAAAATATTCTGACAATAAAGGAATGTCATCTTTGCGTTCGTCTAACGATGGTACATGAATAGGTATTACACTTAAACGGTGAAAAAGATCCTGGCGAAAAGTTTCTTTTTCAATTTCTTTTTCAAGATTTTTATTTGTCGCTGCTATAACTCTTACATTGACTTTAATTTCCTTATCTCCCCCTACCCTTGTAATTTTATTCTCCTGTAAAGCACGTAATACTTTTGCCTGCGCGCTTAAACTCATATCACCAATTTCATCTAAAAACAAAGTACCACCTTCTGCTAATTCGAATTTACCTTTACGTTGTGCTACTGCGCTTGTAAAGGACCCTTTTTCGTGTCCGAACAATTCGCTCTCTATTAACTCCGATGGAATGGCTGCGCAATTAACTTCAATAAGCGGACCATTTGCGCGGTTACTTTTTTCATGAAGCCATTTTGCTACCAGCTCTTTTCCGCTACCATTGCTACCAGTAATTAAAACCTTTGCATCAGTAGGAGCTACTTTTTCAATAATATCTTTTATGTTTTGTATGGCCGATGAATTACCGATCATATCTACACTTTTGGTGATCTTCTTTTTAAGAACTTTTGTTTCCGTAACAAGATCGCCTTTCTCTAAAGCATTTCTGACAGAAACCAATAAACGGTTAAGGTCAATTGGTTTAGCAAGGTAATCATAAGCGCCATTCTTTACGGCATCAACAGCAGTTTCGATAGTGCCGTGGCCGCTCATTATAATAATAGAACTGTTTATTTTATTTTCGATCAGCTTTTGAAGTAACTCAATACCATCTAATTTTGGCATTTTAATGTCACTTAAAATAATATCATAATTATTTTTCAGTGCCATTTCCAAAGCCATTTGTCCGTCTTCCGCTTCATCAATAGTGTGTTTCTCAAATTCAAGGATTTCTTTTATTGACCTACGAATTGCTTTTTCATCATCTATTACTAATATTTTTGCCATAGTATTTTATTTTATTTTTCCTGATTGAATAATATAATCAATTAAAGCGCCTTCCTTTAAAGAATAAGTTGACACACGCATTTTTGGAATATTAAACGATTTAAGGATAAAGTCTATCATCATACAGGAAATAACGATCATATCAAAACGCATTGGCACTAAACCTTTAATTTTTTTCCGCTCTAACAATGTTGAATGTTTAATGATTTTTGAAACATGAAGATAATCACTCATTTTAATTTCATAACATGTTTTTGAATCGTTAATAGATTCTCCATTTAATTCTCCATTAATAATATCAACTACAGAATCAAATGCGCCGGATGATCCTATTAATTCCATTGGTAAAAAATCATTTGCAGCATCAAACAAAGGAGCCAAATGAGTTTTCATATATTCTTTTATCGCTACAATTTCCTCGATCGTAATTGGATCGGAAGGTGCAAATTTTTCCAACATACGAGCTGCACCAATAGGAAAACTTTGTTTCCATAATATACCGGTGTTATTTGCTAAAATAAATTCATTGCTACCGCCACCAATATCCATAATTAAAGAAACAGAATCTGATAAAGAAACTGCTTCTTTATTTCCTAAATAAATAAGTTCTGCTTCGCGATCTCCATTAATTATTTCAACATCAATTTGTGTTTGGCGTTTTACTTCATTTACAAAATCTTTACCGTTATCGGCATCACGAATGGCAGAAGTAGCAAAAGCTAAAATTTTAGATACATCATATTTGAGTATTTCTTTATGCAAAGTTGTAATAGCATCTATTCCTCTTTTAAAAGGTTCTTCACTTATAAAACCTTTGTTTATTGAGCCCTGGCCAAGCTTTACAGGAATACGCGCGTTGAAAATCTTAGAATATTTTTTTTGGTTGTCGAACTCTACAATAAGTAAATTAAATGTATTAGTACCACAATCTATAACCGCCAATCTCATTTGTTAAAAATAACGTTTTTTTGACTAAAATCTTTGGATTTTTAAGTGATTTCATTATATTTATAATATCAACCAAATTAACTAAAACCAAATTAACGAGATGAAAAAAATTTTATCAGCAATCATTATTTGCTTATGTTTTAATACAATTTTTTCGCAAACAGTTTACAGGCACCAGGTAGATGGTGAGGTATATGTAAAATTCACAAAAGCTGCTTTAAAGGATGTTTCTAAAGAAGATCCAAATAACATACCACTTGCGAAATTGGTTTTGGTTAATAAAATTTTGGTGAAATATGGTGTAACAAGGGCTTACAAGCCATTTTACCAGGCAGATGATGATGCAAAATTACCTTATATTTTAAAATTTGAATTCTCGCAAATAGCAAAAGTGGATGCTTTTATTTATGAGATCAAAAATATTTCGGGTATTGAATATGCTGAAAAAGTAAATTTAAATATAGCCGATGTTACGCCCAACGACCCGACTTTTGGTGTTCACTTAACACAAATTAATGCGCAAAATGCATGGAATGTTTTTAATAGTACAGCGAATGGGAATTCAAATATTACTGTTGCTATAGTGGATAATGCCGTAGACAGGGCTCACCCTGACTTAGCAGGAAATATTTATACCAACCCTCTTGAGATTGCGGGTAACTTAATTGATGATGATGGAAACGGATATGTGGATGATGTAAATGGTTGGGATGCTGCAGATAATGACAATAATACTATACCTACTCTTATTGGTATGAATCACGGTACGCATTGCGCGGGTATTGCGGGGGCAAATACAAATAATGGTGTTGGTGTTGCATCTATTGGATGGAACATAAAAATCATTCCCGTTAAATGTCAAACTGATGCAGGAAATACCACTTCAATTCCTGCGGGTTATCAGGGTATAATCTATGCTGCAAAGATCAAAGCAAAAGTAATTTCTTGTTCATGGGGAGGTGTTGGAACTGCATCATCTGCAGAACAATCGGTAATTGATTATGCATGGAACAGAGGTTGTATAGTAATTTGTGCTGCAGGTAACGATGGTGGAACTCCAAATGAAACCGTATTACATTACCCTGCTGCTTATAATAATGTGTATTGCGTAGCTTCTGTTGCTACTAATAACGTGAAGTCAGGTTTTTCTTGTCGTGGTACCTGGGTAGATATAGCTGCGCCTGGAGAAAGTATAATGAGTACAACACCTTCAAGTGGTTATATGTCTTTTTCTGGAACTTCTATGGCAACGCCTTTAGTAGCAGGTCTTGCAGGATTAATGTTGTCTAAATGCCCTTTCATGTCGCAAACAGATGTTTTAAATTGTATCTCAGCAAACGCGGTAAATATTTATACCATTGCTGCTAACTCTACTTATTCTACAGGATTACAATTAGGTGCGGGAAGAATTGAAGCATTTGCTTCAATGAACTGTGCGGCTACTTTTTTAACGTATGCCCCTATTGCGAATTTCTTTTCTTTAACTCAAAATATTTGCCCTAACGTTTCCATTTCATTTATTGATAGCTCTTTATATGCACCAACAAATTTTACATGGACATTCCAGGGCGGAACTCCGGCTACTTCTACTTCATCAAATCCAAGTGTGTTTTGGGCAAGCCCCGGAACTTATTCGGTTTCTCTAAAAGCGGCTAATGCTAATGGAAACAATACTAAAGTAAAACTATCTTACATTACTGTAGCGGGACCAATAGCATTACCATTAAGTGAAGGTTTCCAGGCTACACAATTTATTCCTGTTAACTGGACGGCATTTAATATTAATAATGACGCGAATTATTATGCTCGAGTAACAGGCCCAACACTTGGAGGTTTTGGAACCAGT
>JBDSFC010000209.1:0-2517 GCA_039919745.1 Bacteroidia bacterium
CAAAACTTTGTGGCAAGAGAGATCATCGCTTTAAGAGGTTATCCGGATAACAGCTTATCATCCAGCTATGGTGACCCTATTTGCGCGCGTTACACAATGGAGTTACGTTACCCGATCAGTTTAAATCCACAGGCCACTATATTTGTTTTAGGTTTCGCAGAAGCGGGAAACACGTGGACGGATTATAAATACTTTAACCCGTTCCAGGTTAAACGTAGTGCTGGTGTCGGCTTACGTGTATTCTTGCCTATGTTTGGTTTATTGGGTATTGATTATGGCTGGGGCTTTGATAGTGTGCAGGGCCAGCCGGGTATTGGTAATGGTAAAGGACAGTTCCACTTTACAATTGGCGGTTCTTTGGGTGAGTTATAATACTAAAAAATGTAATTTTTTTTAAATTGGCACGTTTTATGTTTAAATTTAAAAACTAATAATATGAAAGTGAAAAATAAAATAATTTGTTTCTTATTTGTGATCTTCTCTGGTTTTGCAATGGCACAAAGTGGCGCGGCAAAGTTTGCTTATGTTGACACGGATTATATTTTATCGCAGATCCCTGAATATAAAGCAGCGCAAAGCGAGTTGGATAAAACCAGCGTACAATGGCAAAAAGAGATCGAAGGAAAATATTCTGAAATTGACAAATTGTATAAAGCTTACCAAGCTGATGCTATTTTGTTGACGGATGAAATGAAAAAGAAACGTGAGAACGAAATTGTAAATAAAGAAAAAGAAGCAAAAGACCTTCAAAAATCACGTTTTGGTGTAGATGGCGAATTATTTAAAAAACGTCAGGAATTGGTAAAACCTATACAGGATAAGGTTTACAACGCTATTAAAACGGTTGCTGAAAAAGCCGGCGCAGGTTTTGTTTTAGATAAAAGCGGCCAGGTATCTATTTTATACGCTAACAGTAAATACGACAAAAGCGACGATGTGTTAGTTTATCTCGGATACAAAAAGTAATTTTAATAAGTAAATAATAAACAAAAACCCGTATAATTGCGAAAGAAAAAAACAAACATTATGAATAAACAAACCATTAAAAGATTAGCCTTAATTATTGCAGCAATTGGATTATTTTCTTTTGCTAACGCACAAAAAATAGCGCACCTTAGTTTAGATTCTTTGATCAGCTTAATGCCTGAAACAAAAATTGCTAAAGAGGCAGCACAAAATTATTTAAAAGGAATTGATGCTGAATCTATCAGCATGCAAACCGAGTTAGAGACCAAGTATAAAGATTACATGGAGAAACAAGCTACCATGAGCGACCTGGTTAAAAAAACTAAAGAAGACGAATTAAACCAATTACAACGTCGTATTGAAGATTTTAAACAACAAGCACAACAAGATTACCAACGTAAAACAGCTGAGCTTACAGCACCTATTATGGATAAAGCCAAAAAAGGAATTGAAGCAGTTGCAAAAGAAGGTGGTTACAAATATGTGTTGGATACAAGTGCAGGAAGTATTTTATACAGCGAAGCATCTGAAGATGTTTTAGGAGCAGTAAAAAAGAAATTAGATTCTATGCCGGCAGCAGTTATTCCTGGTGCGCCTAACCAAACGGGTGGAATTAAAACCCCTCCGGGTGGAACAAAAACTCCACCAAAAGGAAAATAAGAATAAAAACTATTTCTAAACCCCCTGTATTTTTTACAGGGGGTTTTTTGTTGAACAAATTTCAGATTGTTTGTTTAATAAGAATAAGGTCAAACTGTTACAAACTGAGTTCTCGGAATTATTCCGATTTTTCAAAGAATACGATCTCACTCAAAACGACGTTTTATTTCGTCGGATAATTTCGCAAATTCGTCTAATTTATGCTGATTTTCACTAACATTGTTAATAACTCCACATTACGGTTAAGTTAAATAAACACCCGAATTACTTAACTTCAATATAACAAAAATTGTTAATATGAGATTCATTTTATTTTGTGCTTTAAGTTTTGGGTATTTAAATACCTGCTTTGGGCAATCGTACGAAGTGATCCCTAACACCAAAGACACTATTAATTATATTGATGACTTGGGAAAAAAACAAGGCAAATGGATCTTGTTTGGAAAAAATAAACCTAATACCTGCTACGCACCTACTCAAAAAGCAGAAGAAGGAAGCTACAAAGAGAACCGTAAAACGGGACTTTGGATGGAATATTTTTGCAATGGCAATACTAAAAACAAAGTAACATTTGTGAATGGCCGTCCTGATGGCTATGCGATTATTTTCCATGAGAATGGTAAAATAGAAGAAGAAGGACAATGGAAAAACAACCGTTGGGTTGGTAACTACAAACAATATTACGATAACGGCCAGGTACAACACGAATTTAAGTTTAACGCGACCGGAAAACGCGAAGGAGTTCAAACCTACAAATACGAAAACGGTGAAGTAGCAATACAAGGCAATTTTGTAAATGGAAAAGAAAGCGGAACAGTTCAGGAATTTCACGAGAACGGACAGTTAAAAGCTGAGAAAAAATACGATAACGGTAACGTTGATGTAGCTACT
>JBDSFC010000221.1:0-3602 GCA_039919745.1 Bacteroidia bacterium
TGGGCGGACTTATAAGGCTTTCGCAAATTTAAGGTGCGCTGAAGCGCATTTTAAATTTCATTTTGCAAAAGGCTAAGAAACATGTATTTTTAAATTAACGTTTCGGCAGACAATGTTTCATTAACCCGCACTGCGCAAGCTTGCAAACCGTTAATAAATCAATCTGTGTCATCCGCGAAATCTGCGGCTAAGTAACGTGAATTCTAAAACTTAAACCCTATTACCAAAATATCATCCACCTGTTCGTGTGGGCCTTTCCAGGAAAGGTGTTCGGCTTTTATGCTATCGTGCTGTGTAGCAAAATCCTTATCAGAATTATTTATAATTAACTCTTTTAATTTACCGGTACTGTATTTTTTTTCTTTGGCGCCGCCAAACTGGTCTGCGTAACCATCTGTAAAAATATAGAATGACTCTCCTTTATTTAATTCAAAAGTATGTGTTGTATAAGCAATTTTTTCAGTCCTGTCTTGTTGTTTGGTACCAATTGGGATCTTATCTGCTTTAACTTCTCTTAATTCTTTATTGGCTACTATCCACAATGGACGCATAGCACCGGCATAATGTAATGTATTTGTTTTATGATCTATTTTACAAATGGCGCAATCCATACCATCTTTTGATTCGGATTCGTTCTTGTAAAGTGTTTCTAAAACGCCATTGTTTAATTCAAATAAAATATCTTTTGGATCTGTTATTTTTTGTTCGTTAACGATCTTGTTCAATATATTATAACCGATCAAACTCATAAATGCCCCGGGAACCCCGTGTCCCGTACAATCTATGGCTGCTATAATACTGCAATCATCAAAATGCGCAAACCAATAAAAATCGCCACTCACAATATCTTTTGTCATGTAAAGCACAAACGAATTTGGAATGTGTTTTTGAATTAAAGAATTTTCAGGAAGAATGGCATGTTGTATTTTACGGGCATAAGAAATACTATCCGTAATATCTTTATTTTTTTGTTCGATTATTTTTTGCTGCCTTTTTGATTCGCTGATGTCGCTATCGATAATAATAATTTTTTTGATCTGATCTTTCTCGTCAAAAATAGGGGTTAGGGTAGAAGCTTCCCAAACCTTGTTATCAGGGTCTTTGGCGTTATACGATTCGTATTTGATAGAACGTTTTGTAGATACAGCTTCATCCACAATATCTTTTATGCGTGTGTTATTGCTGGATGTAAAAATGTTGAGGTTCTGATCTAAAATTTCTTTTAAGGTGATTTTATTTAAGCGTGTAAAACTTTCGTTCACATATTCTATATCACCGTTTGGTTTTAAGATCAATACTACATTATCTGTACGGCTTGCTACTATTGAGAGTTGCTCTAATTCTTTATTTGCTTCGGCAATTATTTCCGATTGTTTTTCAATTTCTTTGGTACGTTGCGTTACTTTTTCTTCCAATACTAAATTTTCTTTTTGTAACGCTTTTAACCTGTACTTCACAAATGAATAGATCACTAAAAAAGCAACCACTGCTACAATTACCCAAAACCACCATTTTTTCCAGATAGGAGAGAGGATCACGAATGAAAATGTTGTTGGCTCGCTCCAAACATCTTCTTCGTTCTTGGCTTGTACAACAAAGGTATAAGAGCCTGCACCAAGATTGTTATAATTAATTAATTTCCCTTCGCTAGAGTATAACCATTCATCTTCAAAACCGCTTAATTTATAACGGTACGAGAGTTTATCAGGGTTTTTAAGCCAGATGGCATCAAATGTAAAAGCAAGATTATTTTGTTTGTATGAAAATTCAAAAAGAGAATCGAGTGGAAAAGGTTTGTAGTTAATTTGCAGGCCTTTAATAAAAGCAAGCGGCTTTATTGAATCCAACGTTTCTAAACTTGTTCTGTAAACCAAAACACCATTGTTTGTGCCACTGTAGATCTTATCCTGGCTTAGAAAAACCGCGTTCAGGTTAGGCTCCAGGTCACCATCAAACAGATCGTAATAACTGATTGAATTATCCACACAATTAATTTTATCAATACCTTTTGAGTTGATTGAGAATACAGTGTTGTCTGTTGCAATTAATTGCTGAGGTTGTTCGTCACGTAAACCGTTAGCCTGGCTAAATGAAGTAATGGATTTACCATCATATTTTATAATACCATTTGCATTTGAGGTAGCCCAGATAGAATTGTATTTATCTTTGCATAAAGAAATAATGGTGTTTGAATTTAATTTAAATTTTTGAGTAAGGCTGATGAATTTCTCGTTCTCTAATACCTGCAAGCCTCCGCCATCTGTTGCTATGTAAAGCTTTGCATTGTTATCGGTAATAGCGGCATAAACATAATTACTTCCTAAGCCTTCCGTTTCGGTATATGTTTTTTCAACTTTAAAGATCTTGGTATCGTTTTCAAGATCTACTTTTGCTTTAATTAAACCACCGCCAAGTGTAGAAATGTAAGCGGTATTATTATCTGCAAAATAAATATTAGAAATATTGTCGTTTGAAAGTCCATTATTTTTAGAATTAAAATTTAATGCGTTTTTAGTTTGAGAACTTAAAACCACAATACCATTGCCGTATGTTCCAAACCAGATGTTACCGTCAGGCGCCTTGGTAGCACAGGAAATGGTGAATTTTGTAGCTTCCTGTATTTTTGTAACGATCTGCTTTCCTTCATCATCCGTCATTATTTTAGAAATGCCGTTTACAGTCCCTATCCAAATTGCATGATCATTATCCGTAGCTAACGCTAAAATTTTATCATCCGCTAAACCTTTGGTGTTATTAATAAAATCATAACGCCTGTCGTAAAACTGGCTGATCCCTTTTTTAGAAGCTATCCAAATTTGTTTTGCATTATCAATAAATAATTGGTTTATACCACTTGTCTGAAGATATTTTTCGTAATTATAAATAGAGATAACGCCGTTATGAATTTGTAAAAAGCCGTTTTTTTCGGTAGCTATAATGGTTTTGTTAATTACTTCACTTGTAGCATTAATAACAGTTCCAAGGGTCCATTCAGAGAAGAAAGGGATCTTTTCAATTTTTAAATTGCTTAGGTTGTAAGAGCAAACGCCCGAATCCTGCATGGAGATCAATAATCTTTTTTCTTCGAAAGAGATATCCCTTACAATATTATCAGGCAAACCATTTTTGTTGGAAATGATCTTGAATTTTGGTTGTGTGGTTATGTTTTGGATCTCTGTAATTCCGCCATCAGTAGCACACCAAATGGTGTTTTTATTATCTGTTGTGAGTTTGTAAGTAACGTTATCGCTTAACCCTTTTTCTGAATTTATATTTTTAATTTCATTGTTGTTGTAGATATATATTCCATTGCCGTAGGTTCCGAAACAAATGGCGGAGTTTATTTCGCAAATGGATGTGATCTTTTCTTCGTTAGGTTTTACTTTAAGATCAAGCGAATCGATCTTATTGTTTTTGAACGAATAAATTTTTCCTGAATTAGTTCCTATCCAAGTTGTTCCTTTACTATCAATAAAAACAGAGGTTATTATTTTTTTTAGAACCGGGTTATCTTTCGCAATTTGAAAAGATGATTTTCCATCAAATTTGTAAACACCTTCGCTGGTACCAAGCCATAAAAACCCATGCTTATCCTGCGTAAT
>JBDSFC010000235.1:0-2672 GCA_039919745.1 Bacteroidia bacterium
AAAATTTATCCGGTTTTTTTATCCATTCCCATTTTTTATTTCCAGGACTCGTATCGGCCAACCAAATACTATCGTCAAAATCGAAAATAACATAGGCTCCGGATCTGAAAACACGTTTTTCAAAAAAAGAAGTTCCTAAAAAAGAAGCTTCGCGCTGAATAAAAATAATATCATACTTTTTAAATTGAAACACATCTTTTAAACGGATGAAAAAAGATTTGATTAAAATAAATACCTTGGCTAAAAAATTTCCTTTGGAATAAAACAATTCATCGTCTTTTTCATTCAATAAATACGAAAATTTGAATTTAAACCCATTCTCTTCTAAAAAAGGCAAATATTGTTCAAACCTGTAACGTTGACTGGGAGATCGTTTAGGTCTATGGGCACAAAGTATTAAAACATCCGGCATTTTTAGTCTCCCTCAACATCAATTCTAAACTTGTGTAAAAAACGATGTACAACCGGCGAAATAATAATTGCAACTGAAGTTAAAAATGTAACACCACTGTATATCGCGTAAAACGATGCGAATAATTTTCCTCCATCATTGATCGCTTTATCAACCGGGCCCATCCCTGTTAAGATCATGCTTGCATTATATAAACTATCCACCCACCCTAAATTAAAATAATGGTGATATCCCAACATTCCAATAAATAAAGAAATAGTTAAAATGATAAGGCCAGCAATAGCACTTCGTACAATTTTATTTACGAAGTGCTTTTGAGGTGGTAAACGTTTTACGTGCAGCGCCATTTTTAGCTGCCGAATTTAAAGCCTAATGTTTTTCTGCTTTCTGAAGCTTGTGATTGCAAATGCTTAACGTCATCAAAGATCAATGAGGTAAGATCTTCTTTTTTACGTTGGTCGCTTGCCATAGAAGCTAAACGTAAATTTTGTTTCATCACCACATCACCCACGATCTGTCTTGCTGTTCTGGCATTACCAAAAAACTTATCGCGTGTTTCATAAATATTAGTTAAGTAAGTTCTTAAATGCGCTTCTGCTTCAGGATTTGCAGTTAAACTTTCTTTTTGTAATAAATTTTTTGTGATCACCCATAATTGTTCTGACTGATAATCTTCAAACAAAAATGTTTTATCAAAACGTGATTTAAATCCAGGGTTACTTTCAATAAACATGTGCATGTTTTCAGGATAACCCGCAACGATAATACCAAATTTACCACGTTGATCTTCCATACGTTTTAAAATTACCTGTATAGCTTCTTGCCCAAAATCATTTCCGCCATGACCTGCTAAACCATAGGCTTCATCAATAAATAAAATACCACCCATAGCCTCTTCAATTACAGCGGCTGTTTTTGTTGCTGTTTGTCCAACATAACCTGCTACTAAACCTTCACGATCTACCTCAACCACATGGCCGCGTTCAATAACGCCCAATGCTTTATAGATCTTAGCCATAATACGCGCCAATGTTGTTTTACCTGTACCAGGATTACCTGAGAATACAGAGTGCAATGAAAATTTATTGACAACATCTTTCCCGGTCTCATTATAAAAACGAATTAATTTTACCAGCTCCTGGATATCTTGTTTTATTTTATCCATTCCAACAAGATCATTTAATTCTGCCAACGCATCATTTAATTGTTTGTCGTTTACCGTTAATTTTAATTTCTTTTTCTGTTCGGTCATAAACACCTCTTCCAAATCAGCTAAAACAATTGTAGAAAGATCTTCTTTTGTTAAGTTAGCCACGTCGGTTGATTTCATTAAACGTAAACCCATGTTTTGTTTTGCTTCTTCAACAACAGCATTTACAAAACGGGCATTACCAAAATGTTCATCACGTTTACGGTACGCTTCAATTAATTGTTCCTTTAAGAAACTATCCGCATCTGCAGAAAAAGTAATTTGTTTTTGACCTGAAGAGTAAACAGCAATTGCATGAAGTTCTTCCGGTAAATAATCATCGAAATGGAAATATTCGGTAAAACGCGATTTTAATCCCGGGTTACTTTCGATAAAACTTTTAATTTGTTTAGGATAACCGGCACCAATAATAGCGATATCTCCAGGACCATCACTCATTTCTTTTAAAAGCATTTCAATCACTTCTTTACCAAAATCTTTACTGTCATCATCTGAACGTGCTAATGAATATGCTTCATCAATAAATAAAATTCCTCCGCGTGCAGAATCGATCATCTTTTTGGTTTTAGGCGCTGTTTGTCCAATATACTCACCAACTAACGCTGCGCGATCAACCTCAACCACATGTCCTTTTGTAAGAAGACCCATTTTATTATAGATCTTACCTAACATTTTTACAATGGTTGTTTTTCCTGTACCAGGGTTACCAGTGAAAATACTGTGTAACGCAATTTTACCTGCATCATCAAACCCTTTTTCTTTACGGAGCTTATTAAAATTAAGATAAGTTATGTTTTCGCGAATAGATTTTTTTACACCTTCCAAACCAATTAACGCATCTAAGTCAACGAGGAGTTCTTCTAATGTTTTTTCAGAAGCACCTTCGTTATTATTTGGCGTTTGACTTGCAGTTGAATTACCGGCACTTAAAGTTTGTTCAATTGTTTTTAATAATGGTGTTTCACCTTCTTCTTCAACATTGGAACAATTAAAAGTTGTTGCGCCAATTAACACATCGTTGAAAACAACTTCAACTAAATACTTATCATC
>JBDSFC010000352.1:0-6285 GCA_039919745.1 Bacteroidia bacterium
AAATCGGAATGATATAGTTTTGAAGCTTCATATACCATTATAACGCAGGTGTTAAAAAAGGTTACAACGTGTATCTTTTCCTGTCCTGCCCATCGGGGCATTTGCTTCAAAAGGCTTTATTAATGGGCCACGAGCCAATTTTCGCCAACACCCATACCTACTTCAACAGGTACGTCTAAAGGCAGGGCATTACGCATGTGTTTTTCAATAATGGGTTTTACGGTTTCCAGCTCAGGTTTGTAAACATCAAACACTAATTCATCATGTACCTGTAACAACATTTTTGTTTTGAAGTTTTGTTGTTTAAGATCATTATAAATATTTATCATAGCTACTTTGATCATATCTGCAGCGCTACCTTGTATTGGTGCATTAATAGCATTACGTTCTGCAAAGCTGCGAACCGTTGCATTGTTTGAATTGATATCCCGTAACCAACGTTTGCGCCCCAGCAATGTTTTTACATAGCCATGTTCACGTGCAAAGTTTATGGAATCACTCATATACTTATCTATTGCCGAAAATTCTTTTTTATAATTATCAATGATCTCCTTTGCTTCGGTACGGCTAATACCAAGGTTCTCTGCAAGGCCGAATGCTCCTTGTCCATAAATGATCCCAAAGTTTACGCTCTTTGCTTTGTAGCGCATTTCTTTAGTTACATCCGCTTCGGCTACATTAAATACTTTTGCTGCTGTGGCCGTATGAATATCTTTTCCCGATCGAAAAGCTTCGCACATGTTTTTATCGCCACTAATGCTCGCAACAATTCTTAATTCTATTTGCGAATAATCGGCGCTTAACAAAATATGATCTTTATCGCGGGGAATAAATGCTTTACGAATTTGTCTTCCGCGTTCGGTACGGATAGGAATATTTTGTAAGTTAGGATTATCACTACTCAAACGTCCCGTAACAGCTACCACCTGGTTAAAAGAAGTATGTATGCGTTTCGTTTTTTTATTTACAAGCTCAGGTAATGTATCAACATATGTTGATTTTAATTTTACCAATTCGCGGTAATCCAATATTTTTGAAACGATAGGGTGAGCGTTTTCAAGTTTACTTAAAACTTCTTCTCCTGTAGCATACTGCCCTGTTTTTGTTTTCTTCGCCTTATCAGTGATTTTTAAATATTCAAATAATATCTCACCAACTTGTTTTGGGGAAGACACATTAAATTTTGTTCCTGCCAGTTCCTGTATCTCTTTTTCTACCTGTAAAATATCTATTTGCAGTTGCGCGGAGAATTCTCTTAACACAGGCACATCTAAATTTATGCCTTCACGTTCAATGTTTGCCAATACTTTTATTAATGGTACTTCTACATCATTAAATAATGTTTCCACATCATTATAACTTAGTAAAGGCGCAAATTTATTTTTTAATTGAAGTGTAATGTCAGCATCTTCAGCCGCGTAATCTTTTATTACATTAATTTCCACATCGCGCATGCTCATTTGCTCTTTACCTTTTTTTCCGATCAATTCAGAAATACTTACCGGCGAATAATTTAAATAAGTTTGGGCTAGAATGTCCATACCATGGCGCATATCGGGCATAATTAAAAAGTGTGCCACCATCGTATCAAATAATTTATTTTTTATTTCGATACCATAATTCAATAAGATCTGATAGTCGTATTTAATATTTTGTCCGATCATTATTTTTGAAGCGTCGTCAAAAATTGGACGAAACGGTTTTAATTGTTCCAGCGCTTCTATTTGATCGGCAGAGATCGGAACATAGTATGCGTGAAATTCTTTTATTGAAAAAGATAAACCAACAAGTTCCGCATTTATAGTATCTAAACCGGTTGTCTCACTATCAAAACAATATTCTTTTTCTTTTTCGAGAACAGAAACCAGTGCTTTTATTTTTTCCATTGAATCCACTAATTCATAGTTGTGTTCAACGTCTTTAATGGTTTTAAAATTAGTAACAGGCGCCTGTGTTTCAATAGCTTCGTTAGAAGCAGAAAAAAGATCCGGATCGCTGAACAGGTCCTGTTTAGCAACAACAACAGGCTTTTCGGCCGGTAATTTTTCGTTACCGCCAATATCTTCTCCTAATACTTTTTTTGCAATGGTCCTAAATTCTAATTCTTTAAAAAGCTCTAATAAAATTTCTTTATTTACAGGTTTAATGATCAATTGTTCTTCATCCAATTCTACCGGACAATCTAAAGTAATAGTTGCTAATCGTTTTGATTGAATAGCCATTGCTTTATTGTTCTCAACTTTCTCTTTTAATTTTCCTTTTAATTTATCTGTATTCTCCAGTAAATTTTCTACACTTCCAAAATCCTTAACCAACTGTATGGCGGTCTTCTCGCCCACCCCGGGAATACCAGGAATATTATCCACTTTATCCCCCATCAAGCCTAAAATATCTATCAACTGCGAAACATTATTTATTTCCCATTTTTTGCAGATCTCTTCCGGACCTAATATTTCCGCAGCATTACCAAACCGTGCGGGTTTATAAATAAATGTATTTGCGTCAACCAGCTGACCATAATCTTTATCCGGCGTCATCATATAGGTTGTGAACCCTGCTTTTTCAGCTTTTAAAGCCAATGTGCCAATAAGATCATCTGCCTCGTGACCTGAAATACCAAGTTGTTGTATGTTAAACCCTCTGATCAGTTCCATGATTAATGGAATTGATTTTTGAAGATCTTCCGGCATCTCTTCACGGTTAGCTTTGTATGCTTCAAATTCTACGTGACGTTGCGTTGGCCCTTCCATATCAAACACCACAGCTATGTGCGTTGGTTTTTCTTTATTTAAAATTTCAAGCAAGGTATTTGTAAAACCAAAAATAGCCGATGTATTAAAGCCTTTTGAGTTAATACGTGGCGCATTGCTAAATGCAAAAAAAGCGCGGTAAATAAGCGCATATGCATCTAGTAAAAATAATTTCCTGTCAGTATCTTTTGTGATCATCTTTAATTTTGGTAGAATTTTTAGAAGTGTTGTTACTTCCTGTTATTATAATTATTAATTACCTCAACCGCTTTTTCTTCGTTGAGTTTTTTGTCGCCCTCATAATCATTGGCATACACGGCAGAACCGCTCATCATATCCTGCAACTGCTTTTTAAATTTTCCTTCCTTAACGGTGGTCATTTTTTTATCTTCTTTTCTAGTAATATAATATTCTCCGTCAAAGCTTGTTGCATTCATGTTGGTGACTTCAAACATCATTTTGTAAAGAGAGATCTCGCCACGAACAAATACGCGGTAAAATTTTGGCTCGCCGTCATAGTCCATTGCAACATAATTTTGTTTATCAAAACCATAGGCTTTTATTTTATTGGCTTTATAATTTTTTTGCGTTCCGCTTTCGTCTTTAAAAAAAACTTTAGAATAATTATCCTGTTCTTTTTTAGGATTTATTTTTACTTCGCCTCTTACGGTGTCGCCCTTTTCGTTTACGATATATCCTTTTACAAAAGCGATCTGCGCGTTTGCACCTGCTGTTAAGCTGATAAATAAAGCCAATAATAAAGTCTTCATGAATTAATTTTAAGAATCTAAAGAAACTTAAATTTTACCTCTAAAAAAAGCGTTGTTGGAACTGTGTTTATAAATTAGTGCGGAAAATTAACCTGGTAGATATTGGTCCACAATTTTCCGGTAACATAGATCTTGTCAGCGATAGAGTCAAATGCAATACCATTCATTTCTAAGGTATTAGGGTGAAGGTTGTGCATATTGTATTCCATTGGTGTAAAGTTAATTCTGGCCACAACTTTACCGGTTTTAGGATCGATCTTAACAACATAACCCGTTGTATAGATATTAGCGTAAATAAAGCCCTTGATGTATTCCAATTCATTTAACGCGTCTACGGCGTACCCGTTTTCATTCACACTTATTACTTTAAAGGGTTTCATCTCTTCATCACAATAAGTAAGATTATTTGTTCCGTCGCTCATGATTATATGAGTGCCGTCTGTTGTTAATCCCCAACCTTCTTTGTTTGAATAATTAAACTGCCCGATTTTTTTAAATGTTTTTTCGTCATAGATAAAACCGGTTTGCTCTTTGTAAGTGATCTGGTAAATTTTTCCTTTTAAAATAACAATGCCTTCTCCAAAGGGAAAAGCTTTTTTATCCAACTCTGTTTTAATATTTAGTTTTCCGGTTTTCCAATCTACAATACCTATTACTGATTTTAGAAATGGCATATTATCCGGCGAGCCTGTGCTTTCAAATAATTTATCATCGTGAATTAAAAACCCTTGTGTAAAGGCCGTTGTATCGTGAGGTAGAGTGGCAACTATAGAATATTCTAAAACAGGAATAACAGGTTTTTCAGGTTCAGTAATGATGATTTTTGGATCTTCTTTTATTTTTTCAGGCCCACAGGAAACAACAGCAAATGCTAAAACAAAAACAGAAATTATTTTTTTAAAATATATCATCATCTTTATATTTTCCAGGTACTACCTTCTTTACCATCTTTTATCTGAACGCCAGCATCCGTTAATTTATTTCTGATCTCATCACTTAACGGAAAATTCTTTTCTATTTTAGCTTTATTGCGAATATCTAATACCAAATGAATAACCTTATCTAATGCGGCGGTTGCTTTAGAATTTTCTTCTTCTTTCTTTAATCCCATTACATCAAATACAAAGCCCTGGTATATTGTTTTTAAAAGATCAATATCACTTTGTGTAAGTGTAACTTTATTGTCGTTGGCAGAATTAATGATCCTTACCGCATCAAATAAATGTGCAACTAATATTGGCGTATTAAGATCATCGTTCATAGCATCATAACATTTTTGTTGCAATGCTTTTATATCTTCGGTTGAAGTTGCTGATGCTTTTAATGTTTGCAATGTATTGTGAGATTCCATCAATCGCTCAAAACCTTTCTCGCTTGCCTGTAAGGCTTCGTTAGAAAAATCAAGTGTGCTGTGGTAATGTGTTTGCATCATAAAAAAGCGCACAGCCATTGGGCTGTAGCCTCTTTCCAATAAAGGATGATCACCTGTAAATAATTCTCCTGGTAAAAAACCGTTGCCGGCAGATTTAGACATACGCACACCATTTACCGTAAGCATGTTTGTATGCATCCAATAATTTACGGGAGCTTTATGATTGCACGCTTGTGATTGTGCTATTTCATTAGTATGATGCGTGGCTTGCAGGTCCATTCCACCGCCATGAATATCGAAAACATCTCCTAAATATTTACTGCTCATAGCAGAACATTCTATATGCCAGCCCGGGAAACCCCAGCCCCAAGGCGATGGCCAACGCATTAATGTTTCTGGTTTTGCTTTTATCCATAAGGCAAAATCCAAACGTCCGCGTTTTTCATCTTGTCCGCTTAGTTCGCGTGTGCCCTCTAATAACTCTTCTAATTTTCTATTTGTTAGTTGCCCATAAGAAAAATCTTTATTGTATTTTTCTACATCAAAATAAACGGTGCCACTTGTTTCATAAGCAAAACCTTTGGCAATAATTTCTTTGATCATTTCTATCTGCTCACAGATATGACCTGTAGCAGTAGGTTCAATGCTTGGCGGCATATTGTTGAACGCCTGCATTACATCATGAAAACCAACAGTATATTTCTGTACGATCTCCATCGGTTCTACCTGCTCTAACTTTGCTTTTTTAGCGAACTTATCATCCCCTTCATCGCGATCTCCCTCCAAATGCCCGGCATCAGTGATGTTGCGAACATAACGTACTTTATAACCTATATGAATTAAGTAACGATAGATCATATCGAAAGAAATAAATGTGCGGCAATTACCTAAATGCACATCGCTGTAAACCGTTGGGCCGCAAACATACAAACCAACCAATGGCGGTTTAATGGGTTTAAATTCTTCTTTTTTACGGGTTAAAGTGTTGTATAAAAACAGGGATTGCATAGAAGACTAAATTACGGAATAAAAAAAGGCGGAAAAAATATTTCCGCCTTAAATTATATTAAAATTGTTTTTTAGTTCTCGATCGGCGCATCGCCAACATAGATACCGTTCTTGTAAACGGCTACTTGTGTTAAGATGCCATTATCGTTATAGATATAAGCTTTGCCTTCCATAAAACGGTTATCTTTAAATAGACCGTCTTTTGTAACCTGTTTGTTCTTGTTATATAATGTTTGCTTGCCATTTAATACTAATGGACCATTGGCAGGTTTTTCTTCTGCTTTAAGCGCAATTTTTGGTGCATTATCCGGCACTTCTATTTTCTTAGCTATTTTCTCTGTTGATTCGAATGTTTTGATAGTAGCTACATCAACGTTACCGTTAT
>JBDSFC010000393.1:0-3406 GCA_039919745.1 Bacteroidia bacterium
TGTAGCCTATTTAACCGAAATAAATTATTACAATACCGAAGAGCTTTTAGCCCATGTTTTTGAAAAAGGAAAGATCCCTTTGGTATTGATACTTGATCGCGTAACAGATGTAAGGAATTTTGGCGCTATTGCGCGTGGTGCTGAATGTGCAGGTGTGGATTTTATAATTATTCCAAGCCGCGGAGCTGCGCAAATTACGGGCGATGCTATAAAAACCAGTGCGGGCGCTTTACACAGGATAAAAGTTTGCCGTGAAGATAATTTAAAGAACACGCTTGACTATTTAAAAGAAAGTGGTTTGCAAATAGTTTCTTGTCATGAAAAAACAGAGAACTTAATTTATGCTGCTGATTTTACAAAACCAAGTGCTATAATTGTTGGTAGTGAAGAGAACGGCATCAGTAACGAATATATAAAACGCAGCGATGTGGAAGTAAAAATACCTATGGTTGGTAAAATAGCATCGTTAAATGTTTCTGTGGCTTCTGGTATTGTTTTGTTTGAGGCTGTTAAACAACGTTTGTAACAACCATCATTGCGAGCGATAGCGAAGCAATCTCAAATAATGCAATACAAAACTGTGTGTGTGATTGCTTCGGGTGAAAAACCCTCGCAATGACGTTTACTTTTCTCAGTGTCCTCTGTGGTGAAAAATTAGAAACACTTCCTTAAAAATTTTCGTAAAGCTTTGTTGCTTTCTTTAGGCGATTCTAAAAAACCAAAATGTCCATCGTGCTCTAAATATAAAACGGTTTTGTTTTTTATAAACTCTGCTTGCTCTAACAATTGTTCTGATGATAAAATATTATCCTGTTCACCAATCACCATCATTATCGGATATTTAACCAAACCTAAAATAAGGTCGCGCCTTGGCCTGTCTTTCATACCATGCAAAGCAGCAATGATCCCTTTTTTAGGTGTTGCTTTTGCAATTGATGTAGCAAACGCTATTTCGTCTTTTAAATATTTTAAATTTTTAGTGGCGAATAAATTCTTAATAGTTGTTTTTGTATAAATACCCCGGTTTGCTTTTACGGCATTGATGGCGCGCAAACGGTCTCTTTTCTTTTCGTCACTATCTGCCAACGCAGTGCTGTGGTATAAACAAAGCCCGTTTACATGATCAGGAAAAGTATCGGCAAATGCCAGCGCTACATATCCGCCCATACTGTGACCAATGATCACATATTTTTTTAATCTTAAAAAATCCAAAACAGATTTTACACATTTAGCCATAAGGTCCATACTATGCGCATAACCCACACAATCTGTATTACCATGCCCCGGCAGGTCAATAGCTATTACCCTATATGATCTTGAGAGGTCATTAATGGTTTGCTCCCATACTTTGTGCGATCCCAAATAACCGTGCAGCAACACAACTACCTTACCTTTTCCTTTATCAAAAAAAGTAACGGTTTCGTTTTTATAAGTAGTGGTTTTAAGCATGTTATTTAAAAACAAATTTAAAATCATTATCTGGATATACAAATTAGAGTATTAAAAGCTTTTATACTAAAACCGAAGACTTAACGTTAATTACAAAACAGCTGCTTTTTCGCTAAATTTATTAAATGAAAAAAATCATTTTTATTTTGTTATTATTTACAAGTATAATTTATTTAAAAGGTCAGGACTCTTTAAATAAATTACAGCTAGGTGTTGATCTTGCGCTGGGTAATAATGCAATTGGCAAAGGGAATATTCTGCCTTCTATAACGATTAGCAAAGGAAAACATGTTGTATTTGCAGGACCTACCTTTATTTATGGATTAACATCTAATCCATATCGCCCTATATATGGATTACAGGCGGGGTATCAGTTTTATCCAAACGGGAGAAAGAACAGGTGTAATTTGTTTTTTGAATATGATTTTAATTATATGAAAGCAAGGTTTCAACAAGATTATTATTCTAATAATTCTACCGGATTAAAAAAAAGGATTACAGAGTTTTCTTCACTAGATAATTATTTAGGTTTTGGTTTTAGGTTAAACATTATTAAAGGACTCTATTTTAAAACAGCTGTTGGTCTCGGCATTGTTATATATGATCAAAGTTTTAAAGAAGAATATTATGATGGTACTTCAAGAAGCTATAGTTATGGCCAAAGTGTTTATTTTGGGAAGTTTCCACCGTATTATTTGAGACCTTTCTATGATGAATATTATTTTAATTATAGCCAAATAATAGGAATTTTTAAAATCGGACTCGGATGGGACCTCTACTCATTTAAAAAGAACACAAAGTAACTTTAAGTGCCTTTATACCCTATTTAAGGTATATATAAGCGATCCAAAACAAGTAATTTTGTTTATTGTTATGGAATCCTTAGATCATCTTAAAATAGGCCAAACGGCCATTATTAAATCATTTACAAATGAAGTGCTTAGTTCAAAATTAATTGAAATGGGCTGTTTGCCGGGCGAAATGGTTAGCCTTTCTAAAACAGCCCCCCTTGGCTGCCCAATGGCTATCAATATTGCAGGATATGAGTTAAGTCTTCGTAAAGATGAAGCCTCCTCTGTTATAATAGAATTGGTGGCTTAGTTTTTTGTCAGATACAACACAAAATAATCATTTTAAAGTTGCTTTGCTTGGAAATCCAAATTCTGGCAAATCCAGTGTTTTTAATGGTTTAACAGGCCTCTCACAAAAAACAGGTAATTACGCGGGTGTTACTGTTGACAGACAAGAAGGCAAAACTTCTTTTTTACAGAACGGAAATAAAGTATCGCTTTCAATTCTTGATCTTCCCGGCATTTATAGTTTATTTCCAAAATCTAATGATGAAGAAATTGCCTGCAAAACTCTTCTTGACGAAAAAGAGAAAATAGATGTTGTTGTAATTGTGGTAGATGCATCCAGCCTTAAGCGTAATTTATTATTAGCGACACAACTCATCGATCTTAAATTCAAAACAGTTATTGCTTTGAATATGATAGATGAAGCAGAAAAGCAGGACATAGAAATAAACATCCCCGAACTGCAAGCTGCCCTTGGTGTAGAGATAATTCCATTAGATTCCCGAAGGCAAAAAGGATTCTCGAAATTAAAAGAAGCTATTATTACCGCAAAAATAAGCGATAGTATTTTTTACGATCTTAATGCGACTTACATTAAAGCGTTTAGCAACTATAAACAATTTATTACAGCAGCCCTTTCAGATAAAAAAAACACAAACGCAACACGGTCAGAAAATGCCGATAAGGTGTATCGTTTTAATAACATTAATTATTTAGTTGCTAAAAGTGTACAAAGCCCGGAACAGTTATCTCAAAAAAAGATCTCTGCAAAAATTGATGCTATTACAACTCATAAAGTGTATGGTTATTTTGTTCTCCTACTTGTTTTATTTTTAGTGTTCCAATTCATCTTCTTTATTTCTGAAACACCTATGAATTGG
>JBDSFC010000460.1:0-6471 GCA_039919745.1 Bacteroidia bacterium
CACTCAACTTTTACACCATATTCAGATTTTACCTGTTCTGCTAATTGCAATAATTTTTCCTGTGCTATTTTTTCAAAATCTGTTTGCGTATGAACACTAACTGTTGGTAAAAACATATCCTGCGAAAAAAACTGGATATTGATTACGTGTAATAGATACAAATTACCTTTTGTTAACTGGGCTGTAAATGCGCCATGTTTGATAGCTAATAATGAAGTATCGCTAAAATCTACCGGGATTAAAATTTTTGAAGCATCAAAATTATTCATAAGATTTGTTTTTTAGTAAGTATAAATATATCTTTTTTTTCTGTGATTACTAGTTTATTGGTATTACACGGCCAATTTTTTATAGCGTGGCCTTTTTGGCTCAACATTACCTAAACGTTTCTTGCGGTTCTCTTCGTATTCAGTATAACCACCTTCAAACCAATACACACTACTATCACCTTCAAAAGCTAAAATATGGGTACATACACGGTCTAAGAACCATCTATCGTGACTAATAATTACCGCGCAACCCGCAAAATTTTCTAAACCTTCTTCCAATGCACGAAGTGTGTTTACATCCAGATCATTGGTTGGTTCATCTAATAATAAAACATTTCCTTCTTCTTTTAAGGCCATTGCTAAGTGTAAACGGTTACGCTCACCACCTGATAAAACTGAAACTTTTTTACCCTGATCGCTTCCTGCAAAATTAAAGCGGGAAATGTAAGCCCTTGAATTCATTGGCTTACCGCCAAGTATTAAATTATCCAATCCACCACTAATAACATCATAAACCGTTTTATTAGGTTCTAATTCTTTATGATTTTGATCGACGTAAGAGATCTTAACGGTTGGCCCAACAGCAAATGTACCACTGGTTGGTTTTTCTTCACCCATTATCATGCGAAACAAAGTTGTTTTACCCGCACCATTTGGCCCAATAATACCAACGATCCCGGCAGGAGGCAATTTAAAATTTAAATGTTCGTATAATAATCTATCACCAAATCCTTTTGCAACTTCATTCGCTTCAATAACTTCGTTACCAAGGCGCGGACCGTTAGGAATAAAGATCTCCAAATTATCTTCTTTGTTCTTGATGTCTTCACCCATCATTTTATCGTAATTATTTAAACGTGCTTTTTGTTTCACGCCACGGCCTTTAACACCCTGGCGGATCCAATCTAATTCACGTGCTAAAACTTTCTGACGTTTGCTTTCTGTTTTTTCTTCTTGTTTTAAGCGCGCACCTTTTTGCTCTAACCAACTGCTGTAATTACCTTTCCATGGAATGCCTTCTCCCCTGTCTAATTCTAGGATCCAACCTGCAACGTTATCTAAGAAATAACGATCGTGGGTTACGGCAATGATGGTACCTTTGTATTGTTGTAAATGTTGTTCTAACCAATCAACGCTTTCAGCATCCAAGTGATTGGTTGGCTCATCCAATAATAAAATATCCGGCTCCTGTAATAATAAACGACACAAAGCCACACGGCGACGCTCACCACCTGATAATACTTTAATAGAAGCATTACTCTCAGGGCAACGTAAAGCATCCATCGAACGCTCTAAACGGTTATCCAAATTCCAAAGATCGTGCTGATCAATTTGTTCCTGTAATACAGCCTGGCGGTTGATCAACTTATCCATTTTATCAGGATCGTTCAGGATCTCTTCATCACCAAATTTGTTATTTACTTCTTCAAACTCATTTAAAATATCTACATATTTTTGAACGCCTTCGCGCACAATTTCGATTACCGTTTTCGATTCATCCAGCTTTGGTTCCTGTTCCAACATCCCAACAGAATAGCCGGGTGATTGATGGATCTCACCAATATAATCTTTGTCCATACCCGCCATAATGCGAAGTAAAGACGATTTACCCGAACCATTTAAACCTAAAACACCGATTTTGGCGCCATAATAAAATGAAATATAAATATCTTTTAAAACTTGCTTTTGCGGTGGGTGTATCTTTGATACATTCACCATACTGAATATGATCTGACGGCCTTCTGGAGTTGTTGACATTACAAAAATTTTAGACCGTTAATTTAGGTAAAGATTAGGAAATAAAAAAGCTCCAATTTGCAAACAATTGGAGCTTTTTTTATTGAAAAATTATTTTTTAATGTAAAAGAATTAGTTTTTGTTTAGAAATTACATTACCCAAATTATCGTACACTTCAACCATATAGGCACCTGAAGAAAGACCAGCTGTACTAAAGGATACTTCTGTGACACCAGTATTAACTGAATGTGACGAACTTTTAACTGTTCTTCCATAAAGATCTTTTATTTCAATGACAAAGTTTGTTTCTGCTTTTGAATTAATTGAGATCGAGAATTTATCGTTTGCCGGATTAGGATAAAGCGCTGAAACACTTAATAGATCATAGTTTCCGCCTATCGGTATAATAAATGTTCTTTTTTGTTCATTATCATTTTCGATAGCACTGATACGATAATAATTTATTGTGTTAGGTTTATAACTTATATCATTAAACTCATATTTAGAACCTATATTATTTGGTAGTTGAAGACCGATCTCAGAAAAATTAATACCATCAAGACTTCTTTCTACACTAAAATGTTTAATGTTACTTTCTTCAGAAGTTTCCCAATTTAATTTATTGATAGCGTTAACATTCTCACCTGAAAAATTTTTAAAATTTATTGGTAATGTTAAACATCCGCCGGCGGTACTCGAACAGGGAGAAATAAAACGGTAAGCCTTACTTGACATGCTCCATTGATTATACGGACCTACACCACCTACCGCGTTATGTATGGTAGCATTAACTGGTGGAACATACACTGTACCATCATAACTATGAAGACCTAAAACAGCTTCACCATTATTAAAGCCAGGACAAACACCTTTGTTGCCAACATGTATCTCTATATTATTCGTGGTTTCGTATAGCTTGATCTGCGCAGTATAATAAATAGAAGGGCTTGATGTACCACATGAATACATTGGAATACTTTCGTACGAAACAACAAATTTTCTATTTGGCGCAACACCTGTGATATAATAACGGATCGTACCCCCTAAACCGGGATGAATATCCTGCCAAGGCGCAAGTACCGCATTACGCGGAATAGAAGTGCCGTTTACAGGTGCAGGACTTGGAATTGTATAACCTGTACCAACTCCCCCAGCTGCATAACTATTAAAATTAATATTCGGATAGCATGGTACACCATCAAAAACAAAAGCGCCATTAGACGCAACATAGCCGCCCCAATATTGACTTCCGCCAAAACAAAAAGGGAAACCGAAGTTTACAATTGTTGTAAACAAAACATCATCTGTTGTGGGAAGAACTGTTCCAACAAATACTTCAAAACTATAAGTAATAAGCGAAGGGACATATGTTGCCAAACCACAAGAAATTGTGGGATTTGGGCTAACACTTGTTTGAACTACAGAACTTGCTGCTGTGGAGGCACCGCATGTTAATAATGCACGATAATAAACAGAAACAGTAGTAGTTGCTACATAATTTGAAGTAGTTGCCCCAGTAATACTCGTAAATGGGCCTGCTGCTGCCGTTGACGATTGCCATTGAATTGTAGAACCACAAGCTGTTACACCTGACAAAGATAAATTAGTTGTAAGCGTTCCACATGCAAATGTAGGCGATGCTGCTGCGGTTGCACTGGTAATAGTTCCAACACAAGGGCCCGGCGCGCTAATTGATACATCGTAAGGATTACAGGTAGGCGATGGCCATGAATCAATGATCAAATAATAAGTTTGGCCCGCAGTTACACTTACACATAATGTTTGATTACCAGCAAAACTTTGTGCAAAATCAACACAGGTTCCACCTGAAACAGGGCAACCATTATATAATGTAATGCCCATGTAAGAACCTGTTGAGTTTACACCAATTGTAATTGCACCGGTAGATAATGGCGTAAAAGAATATACAACGTCTTCACCACCGTAATAAGAACTTGAGCCACAAATATTAGTCACATTTGATGAATTGACATCATCACCCTGTCCGCAAGTTGTTTGACCTGTTTGAGAAAAAGGCAAGGATCCTATTGGTGTGATAGCACATAAACCACAAGAGCCTGAAGCTGTGAGCGTGCAGCCTTTAACGGAATTAGTAGATGTTGATGCGCCGCAAGATAACACACAGCGAAAATAGGTTGTTGTTGCAACACTTACAACTGTTGTAGCAGCGGTGGCACCTGTAATGCTTGTCCACGGACCTGCTGCAGCTGGCGCAGATTGCCATTGATAAGTGATGCCACAAGCAGATGTTGCTCCACTCAAAGATAAGTTTGTATTATAAGTTACACATGAAAATGAAGGTGAAGCTAAAGCAGTACCAGCTGTTGGTGAACCGGAACAATTTGACGGAGTCCATCTATACACCTGGTTAGTGGCAGGTTTAGTAGCAAGACTTGTTGTTTCAGATAATTTTGATGCATTTGGAGTTGCACCCACACCATCCAACGAATAATAATCTCCACTTGTTTGACCGGATATACCTATTGAAGCCGAAGCAGAATTAATATTTGCACTGGCGTTTCCATTTCTTAAATAATTGAACTCGATAACATTAGTGGTTTCGTATAACTTTGCCTGGAAAGAGATAGCAACATTGGTGGCTATATAATTCCAAAGCATATTTTGCCATTCTACAGTTAAAATTCTGTTAGGAGATACACCGGTAACTTTGTAATTAACACTTCCGGTGGCATCAGTTTTAATGTCATCCCATAAAGGAGCAATAGCAGGTCTGTCAAAAGACGTATTAAGATCATTAAATGCATTAGATCCTGCACCTGTTGTACCCATAAACATAACACCATTCGAACTGGCCTGAAAAGTTGTATAGACAACTCCTCCAAAACAAAAATTAAACCCTATTGCAGTAGAGGCTGAAATATTATCATCCACACTACTTCCTAAAAGAACAGTTGGTGTCGTATTAGCGGCATAAGCAACGCTTACTGCGGTAAATGCATAATTTATCTGCGCCTTTGCAGTAAAGCTTAATAAAAATATAAGTATGCCAAATTTTATTTTGAAATTTTTAATACTATACATCTTAATTATTTAAAAAGTCTTTGATAATTGCTGGATCGTCCTGATTTGAAAAAGAACATTGTGATACAATTTCTTTTGCTCCACCGGTTTTTAGCAACAATTGATTTTCTCCTGAAATTGTTTTTTGACAAGCTTCAAAAAGTTCAGCTTGTGAATTGTAATTTGGTTTAAATGCTCTTAAAACAAAAACGTTTAAATTTGAACAATAACAAATTAATTTAGTGTTGCCAAGTGCAATAAGTCTTGCTTTTATATCCTGAATAATTTGACTATCGTTTGTTTTTAACCCAATAACAATATCAATAGTATCTCCGGGCTGCGTGTTGTATATTTGTGTTTTTCCTTTTGAAAAAACTTGACAATAAAAAGTACTAAATAAAATTATAAAAACTATTCGCATATTATTAAATTACGCAGGATATATAAAGTTAATGAAAATTTAACGCAAAACAAACAATTAATAATAATAAAGTTAACAATTCAATGAACGATACAAATTATTTGATAAGCAAAACGGCTTATTTAAAATTTGAGCAATGCCAGAAAGCTTTCTTTTTTTATAAAAGACATCCTTATTTACGTGATAAAATAAGTATTGACAAACAACTTACCTTTAATCGTGGCCACCAAGTGGGCGATCTCGCGCAAAATTTATTTCCGGGAGGAACAGACGTTTCTAAACAAACCAAAAATTCTACCGAAGCTTTAGCGCTTACAAAAACATTAATTGAAAATAAAACCGCGATCATTTATGAAGCTACTTTTTCTTTTAACAGTGCTTTAATAATGATAGATATTCTTTGTTTTGAGAACGAAAAATACACCGCTTACGAAGTAAAAAGTTCATTTAAAATTTCGGAGATCTATTTAAAAGATGCCTGTTTACAATATTATGTTCTAAAAAATGCGTTACCAGATCTGCAAGATCTTTTTTTAGTTACACTTAACCAGGATTACGTTTTTGAAAATGAAATAGATCCAAAAAAATTATTTAAAAAACGTAGTGTTAAAACTGAAAGTGAAAAGAACCTTCCTTATTTTGAAGCACAATTAACCAATGCAAAGTTGGTGTTAGAACAAAACGTTATTCCGAATATTGCTATTGGCAAACAATGCTTTAAGCCCTACACCTGCGATTATTTTGGCAATTGCTGGAAAGATACAGTGGCGGATAACAGCATTTTTCATTTACCCGGGCTTGATAAAGAAAAATTATTTGAATGGTATAATAGTGGTATCAGAACTATTGATCAGATTGGTGAAGAACAGGATGCCAAAGAAATAATTTACAAGATCAAAGAAGCTTATTTTGGCAACAAACCCATTATTAATAAAGAAAAAATTGCCGGGTTTTTATCCAAAATACAATTGCCAATGGTTGCCATGGATATGGAAATGTGG
>JBDSFC010000517.1:0-6527 GCA_039919745.1 Bacteroidia bacterium
GGAATAGCGAATGTTTTGTGTAAGTTCAAGTGACAAACATCTGCGCCGATATTTCCGGGAGAAGTTAAACCCACCTGTGCATTCATATTGGCGCCATCCATATAAACCAATCCACCATTATCGTGAATTAATTTTGTGATATCCATAATAGATTCTTCATATACTCCATGAGTAGAAGGATATGTTACCATTAAACACGATAAATTATCTTTATGCTGTTCTGCTTTTTCTTTTAGATCTGCAATGTCAATATTTCCTTTGTCATCGCATTTTGTGATGATGATCTTCATTCCGGCCATTGCAGCACTTGCAGGATTTGTTCCATGAGCTGAAGAAGGAATTAATGCTACGTTACGGTTTGGATGTCCGTTAGCGATATGATACGCGCGAATAACCATTAAGCCTGCATATTCGCCTTGCGCACCAGAATTTGGTTGAAAACTCATACGTGCGAAACCTGTAATTTCAGAAAGATCTTTATTTAATTGTTCGATCAGCTCAGCATAACCTTGTGCCTGATCAACAGGAACGAATGGATGAATACTTGCAAACTCAGGCCATGTGATCGGCAATAATTCTGACGCTGCATTTAATTTCATAGTACAAGATCCTAAAGAGATCATTGAATGCACCAATGAAAGATCTTTATTCTCTAAGCGTTTGATGTAACGCATCATTTCACTTTCGCTATGATACGAATTGAAAACAGGATGGGTTAAGTAAGCCGATTTTCTTTCTGCAAAAGTGCCTTTCGTTAAATTTTTAGGGTCACAACCTTTGTCTTTATAAGACTTACCGTTTGCTTCTGCAAAAATTGATAAAATATCTGTTACATCATTATCTTCTACTGTTTGATCAATAGAGATCCCAACATGTTTATCATCAATGTAACGGAAATTAATTTCCTTTGCTTCAGCTAAAGCGCGAACCTTTTTAGAATCTGCTGCTACAACAATTGTATCAAAAAATAATTTTGTTTTTACTTCGTAGCCTAAGGTTTTTAATTCTGAAGCAACAAAAGCTGTTGCACCATGCACACCTTCTGCAATGGCTTTAATACCGTTTTGTCCGTGATACACTGCATACATACTTGCCATAATAGCTAATAATGCCTGTGCTGTACAAATGTTAGAAGTTGCTTTATCGCGTTTAATATGTTGCTCACGTGTTTGTAAAGCCATACGTAATGCAGGGTTGCCTTCAGCATCAATAGAAACACCAATAATACGGCCAGGAATTAAACGCTTGTAATCTTCGCGGCAAGTAAAAAATGCAGCGTGCGGACCACCATAACCTAATGGCACACCAAAACGTTGTGAGTTACCAACTACACAATCAGCGCCCCACTCACCCGGAGGTGTTAATAATGCTAAAGCTAAAAGATCGGTTGCAACAGCAACCTGTATATCTAACGCTTTTGCGTTTGTCGCAAATGCTTTGTAATCACTAACTTCTCCATTAATATCAGGGTACTGAATTAATACACCAAAATAAGAATCGTCTAATTTAGTTGTATTAACATCACCAATCACTAACTCAATGCCATAAGGCACTGCGCGTGTTTTTACCACATCAATTGTTTGTGGAAAACAAGTATTACTGATGAAGAATTTATTTGAATTATTTTTTACTTTCTCTTTACTACGATTGCTATAAAACATAAATAATGCTTCTGCAGCAGCCGTTGCTTCATCTAACAAAGAAGCATTTGCAATTGGCATGGCAGTTAGATCCATTACCATTGTTTGGAAATTTAATATAGCTTCCAAACGACCTTGTGCGATCTCGGCCTGGTAAGGCGTATAGGCTGTGTACCAGCCTGGATTTTCTAAAACGTTACGTTGAATAACAGCCGGTAAAATATTATTATAATATCCTAAACCAATATAAGAACGGAAAACTTTATTTTTTTTACCTAAAGCTTTCAAGTGCTTGGTATATTGAAACTCGCTCATAGCAGGCGCTATACGCAAAGGTTGTTTTAAACGAATGTTTGCAGGTACAGTTTGATTGATCAATTCGTCAACAGACGAAACACCAATTTTAGCTAACATTTCTTTGATCTCATTTTTGCGTGGCCCGTTATGGCGGGAAGCGAATTTATCAGTAGTCATTTTGAAGGTTTTTAGAGGCACTAATTTACAGAAAAAACGTGGGATTTTATGCCAAAATCTTTTAACATTTGTTTATAAAGAGGCTCTGCTGCTGATATTTAGACCGATTCCAATGAGTTAAACGCGTATACCCATTAAACATACATCATCCACTTGCTCGTAATCGCCTTTCCACAGGTCAAAGGCATTATGAACTCTTTCTTTTTGTTCCTCAACAGGCAGGGCAGATATACTTGCAAGGATCTCTTTTAATAATTTATATTTTAATTTTTTACCGTGCGGGCCGCCAAACTGGTCTGGAAAACCATCAGTAAACAAATAGATCATATCATTTGGCTTAAAAGCAAGTTTTTGAGAGATAAAATTTTGTGGTTTATCCTCAATAAAAGCGCCAACAGGAAATTTGTTTCCGTTGTATTGACCGAGCACATTTTCGGACACAACATAAATGCAATTCATAGCACCAGCGAACAAAACTTCTTTTTTGTTTTTATTAATAGCCAGCAACGTTACATCCATTCCATCTTTCACGGTATCTTCATTAAAACTTTGATGAAGTGTTTGTGTCAACCAACCATTAACTGCATTTAAGATTTCGGCGGGATCATTAAGACCTTTTTCAAGAACCGCTTTATTTAAAAGATTATAATTGATGATAGAGATAAGTGCTCCGGGAACACCGTGACCTGTACAATCGGCAACGGCAATAAAAATATGATTGGCCGTTTCTTCGATCCAGTAAAAATCGCCACTTAGAATATCTTTAGGTTTAAAGTAAACAAAAGAGTTGGGCAAAGTTGCCTTCACCAACTTATCAGGAGGAAGAATAGCATGTTGAATGCGTTCAGCATATTTAATACTGTCGGTAATATCTTTGTGCTGTGCTTCAACTAATTTATTTTTCTCTTCGATAATGTTGTTCTTTTCTCCAAGTTCAAGATTGATCTTGTTTTTTTGGCGGTTTTGTCTAACTAAAACAAAAACTACAATAGCAACGATCACTAAAATGATGCCAATTAAAAAAATTGTTATTTGCTGGCGACTGCTTTCAACTTCGTGGACCTTTAATTTTTCGTTCAACAATTGGTTTTCCTTTTCTTTTTCGTTGAGCTCATATTTTTTTTCGAGCTCAGCGATTGCTGATTGTGTTTCTAAATTAAATAGCGAATCTTTTATTTCGATATGTTTTAAAATGTCTTCATAGGCTTCTTTTGGTTTTCCAATATCAAAAAGTATTGCCGCCCTGTTTAAATATATTGCAGATAGGTTGCTCTTGTTTTCTCTTTTTGTTTCATATTCAAAGGCTTTATTTATATAGCCAAGTGCCTCGTCATATTTTTTTATACTTCTTGCTAACTCAGCGCCATTAGCGTATGCATTACTTAATCTGCCAGCATCGTTGGTTTTTGAAAAATACTCAATTGCCTTATTATTATACTCTATCGCTTTGACAAGATTGTTTTTGTGATATTCTAATTTACAATAGTTGGTATATGCGTTTGCTAGTGCAACCGGTTGATTCAATTCTTCGTCAAGCGCTATTGCTTTTTTTAACGCTAATTCCGCCTTATAAAAATTCTTAAGTTCAATATAGGCTAACGATACATTTCCAAGATTCGTTGCCGCTTTACTTTTATCATTTTGGATCTCGTTAATTTCTATCGTTTTTTCCCAATACATTGCAGCTTTATCGTAGTAGTGTAGATAATAATTAATCATCCCAAGATCACTATAACCAATTGCAATATTCTTCATATTATCTGTTTGTTGCCAAACTTTTAATGCATCATAATATAATTGTGCGGCTTTTTCATATTCGCCCGTATTAAGATTAATTAAAGCTTTTGTTTTAAGACAATTTGCCTGGCCAACTATGTTTTTAATCTTAATAGTTTGGATCATTATCTTATTTATAGAATCGGTTGCTAAAGCATAATTTTCCTGAGCAATTAATAAATTAACGTATTCGATAGCCAAATTAATTTGTGTTTTTTTATTTGATAGGCAATAGGGTTTTGCGAGATTGTAATATTTAAGTGCTTTTTCAAAATTACCAGCGTCTTTAAGCGGGTTAATAATTTTATTGATAATTATGGAAATTTTTTCAGAATCGGACTTTGTGGGATCCAAGCTATTAAATAAAGAATCTACATTTTGTGAAAATGTACAATTAAAACTAAAAGCAAATATCAGTGTTAAGAATAGGTTACGCATAGCTTTACCTGTAGCATAAATATATACAAATATTTTTTATTTAGAATTATAATTTTTATACTTGTTCTATAAACAACTAAAACAAAAAATTATGGCATTAGGTAAAGTAGAGTCAATAGACACGGTAGACCCAACGGCGGGTACAGTTAAAGAGGATGAAACCGAACAGGTTTACCCATTTAGCGATGCAAATTTTCCAACCAGTGGTTTAAAGGTAGGCGATCCTTGTACTTATGAGATTGATTATTCTTCCAGGATCCCAACCGCAACTAATTTAAAAGCTTATGCGCCAACTACAAAGGATATTACAACAACTGTTCAGGGTCCTTTAACAGTCAATGTAGGAGAAACTTTAAATGTTAAGAAAGGTGGAATGGTGAATGGAGCTATTACTATTAATAATGGAAATTTATTTGTTGAAGATACTGGTGGAGTAGTTGGTGAAGTAACTGTAAATTCTCAAGGAAGTTTTATTGTAAGAAAAGGCGGAATGGTGAATGGAAATATAATGATTAATCAAGGCAGCGCCTGCAAAGTTGTAAATAAAGGAACTGTAAAAGGAAACATTATGATTAATTCCGCCAACCGTTTTATTGTTGGTAATGATAATGGTGGTGGAACTATTACAGGTTCAATTACAGTTGATAAAATTCGTAAAGTAACTATCACGGCAACTTCTGTAATTAATTGTGGTGCTTAATTTTAAATTTTTATTTTAATAAAAAGCCGGAACAAGTTGTTCCGGCTTTTTTAATATAATTAATTCGCTTCGACTTCGCTTAACGCGACAATAGTTTAAGTTGAGATCTGGATCTTTACCTTTTTATTTTTGATTTTTTCTTCGCGAATTAATTTTAATGTGCTCTCGATCTTATTCGCTTTTATTGCTGCATAGGCCGAATGGTCTAACACTTCTATCTTTCCGAGTTCCTCTTTTTTTAAATTTCCTTTTTGTAATAACACGCCAACAATATCCATTTTATTTATCTTATCTTTTTTTCCGGCGCCAATGTAAAGTGTTTTCCATTCGCCTGGTTTTGGACTAATAAATTTAGTCGGTAAAGATTCTTCTTCGGGAGTTATTTCTAAAAAAGGAGGTAAGTGATCGTCTATATCTAATAAAAAATAAACGGTTCCGGTTCCATGCATTCTCGCTGTTCTGCCATTTCTATGGATCATAGCATCTTCAGTTGTTGGCATCTGGTAATGTACCACCGCTTCTATTTCAGGTATATCCAAGCCCCTGGCAGCAAGGTCGGTTGTGATCAATAAACTAGTGCTGCCGTTCCGTAACTTTATAAGCGTTTTTTCTCTGTCAATTTGTTCTAATCCTCCATGATAAGTTCCGTGTTCTACTTTGTGAAAGTCTAACTGCTCACTGATCCTGTTAACTGCATCGCGGTGATTACAAAACACCATTGTTGATCTGTTGCCTATCTTGCTTATCAATAGCATCAGGGCTTCCAGCTTATCATCACCAACTACTCTAACCGCTTTTATTTTTAATGCTTCTTTTTCTTCCTGTTTACCAATTGTGTAGTTTAATTCCTCGTGTTTTTTTAATCCAACAAAATCAGGAATTTCTTTTAAGGGAGTTGCAGATGTTAAGATGCGTTTTTTTATTCTTGCGCTACTTTTAATAATGAAGGACATTTCATCATGAAATCCTGCTTCTAATGATTTATCAAATTCATCCAGGATTAATGTGTGTACATCTTTTGTAGTTAAATTTTGTTTTCTTAAATGGTGGGCAATTCTTCCAGGAGTGCCTATTAATAAGGCCGGCGGATGCATAAGGTTGTTTTTTTCGATCTTCACATCATGTCCGCCGTAACAAGTGTTTACTTTAAAACCGGTAACCATTTGTTTAAATACCTGTTCTATTTGCAAAGCTAATTCGCGCGTTGGCACTAAAATTAAAACTTGTACGCCTTCTTTTTCTTTATCAAAAATTTCTAAAAGAGGAAGCAAAAAAGCCAGTGTTTTTCCTGAGCCTGTTGGCGAAATTAAAACAACATCGTTTGGTTTTGAGATAGCATCAATAGTTGCTATTTGCATTTCATTTAATGTGTCAATTTTAAAAAGAGAAAGTATTTTATTAAAACTCATAGTGTAAATTAAAAAAGCCCGGAGGTTAATTGGGCTTTTGATGAAAATTATGGTGGAGAATATCGGATTCGAACCGATCACCTCTTCACT
>JBDSFC010000444.1:0-3443 GCA_039919745.1 Bacteroidia bacterium
TTTTATAATATTTCTTCAGCAGGAACTCAAAGTGGTATGGGAAGTATGGCTGCTTCAACCTACCCTACTACAACAAGTGTGACCGTTAATAACAGGCCATTACCAACCGGGGTAAATGATCTTTTAAATAATTGTAAAACCGAACACTCAAAGAAAATGCTGGACCGTTTTTGGGTAATAGGCACAAGTAATTATGCAACCGCGCCGGTTGCTGTAAAAAAATACACTTATGTAGATAGCGAATGGGATAATATGGCCGGAAGTACTAATTTTATTACTGAATCACTTTTAAAAGCCTGGCACTATACTGCCACAGGCTGGATAAAATTAAACAGTACTAATAATTCTGTTTCTAATGAAGAAACACTTTCGGGTAATAACGATAATGGCGTTTTTACATTAGGCGAATACAGACAGTTAAGTATCTCGTTGTTAAATGTGGATAGCGTAAAATGTTTTGGGCAAAATAATGGTATCATTCAATTTTCAACAACACCAGGTTATGATGTAAATACGTATAACTGGAATTCAAACCTATCTACAGATACTATAAAAACAAATTTAATAGCAGGTACTTACACAATTATTGCTACAGATGGCATGGGTTGTTCGGATACAATTAATAATATTAATGTTTTTGAACCGGCGCTTTTATCGCAAAGTTTAACCACAAATGATTATTCAATTTGTAGAAACCAATCTGTACAATTTAATGCAAATTACACCGGTGGAACTAAACCTTATACTTTAAACTGGAGTACGGGTCTTGTTAATGCTAATTTAAATAATAATTCTACGGCTATTGTAATAACACCTACTGCAAGCTTGCAATATATAACAACCCTTCTGGATAAAAATAATTGCCTTGCAGGCGATACCGTTTTTATAAATGTAAATCAATTACCGATCGCAAATTTTGATGCTGATATAAAAACAGGTTGTCAACCTTTATTGGTTAATTTTATTAATCTTTCAGCAAACAATCCAAAAATAAGCTCGTACCAATGGGATTTTTTAAATGGTAGTTTTTCAAATGCGGTAGCACCAAATTATATTTTTAATGCCCCCGGAAGTTATAGCATATCTCTTATTGTTACGTCAGATAGCGGTTGTGTAAACTCTATCAGAAAAAATGATCTTATAACGGTGTACGGAAAACCTTTAGCAGATTTTATTTTCTCTCCAAAAAATGATGCAGATCTTTTAGATCCGAAAATTGACTTCCAGAATGCTTCTACTGGCAATTATGTAAATTCGCTATGGCATTTTGGAGATGGTGATGATATTTCTCAAACAAATGCAACGCATACATTTTATGAAACAGGATTATATAATGTAACGCTTGTTGTTTCAACTATTCATAATTGTATCGATTCGGTTACCAAACAAATTCTGATCAATGACATACCGGTTGTTTTTATTCCCAATGCATTTACACCATTAGATGCGGATGGTTTAAATGATCTTTTTACTGTAAAAGGAATTAATTTTGGCAGTTTTAATATGATGATATTTGACAGGTGGGGCGAAAAAATATTTGAGACATCTGATGCTCTGCAAGGCTGGGATGGTAAATACCATGGTAAAGATTGCCAGGTCGGCACTTATACCTATAAGATCGCATTAAAATTTCTTAATGGTAAAGAAAGAGGAGTTGCCAAATTTTATAATGGGCACGTTACCATAGTAAACTAACAAATTTAATTGCAAGATTTATTAACGCAAAAGGAGTACATTATATATCCCTTTTTGTCCCTGCATAGAAAATCCCTTCAATCGGGAAATCACAACTAACCCTTACAAAATAATTGTTACAAGTGCAAAAGTAAACAGGATGACAGTCAATTTTTAAAGGATAAAGTAAAAAGCCGGGATTTGTCGGTGAATTTAACGACTCTTTTGCTGGCATGAATATGGATGCGTTATTTAAAGATTAATAAATTACAACGCTATGATAACCCTTATAGAAAATTTACCCGAAAATATGGTTGGCTTTAAAGCTAATGGTGATATTACTGAAAGTGATTTTACAAATTTAATAATGCCTAAAGTTGCAGAGCTTATTCAAAATACAGGAAAACTGAATTATATGCTCGTACTTGAAACGCCTCTTTCACATTTCACATTGGGTGCATGGTTTAAAGATGCCATTATGGGAATAAAACATTTAAGTAAATGGAATCGGGCTGCAATTGTTTCTGACGTGGAAAGTATTCGAAAATTTACAGATATGTTTAGTATAATTATGCACGGTGAGTTTCGAGGATTTGATCATAATCACATAAAAGATGCTATTAACTGGACCTCAGAAAAAGAATAAACAATTTTAATAGATCTTAAGACGCGTCTTTTGTGGTGCGGATCAAGCCAATTCCTGCAACAAAAAACAGAACACCCAGTACGCTAAATACCACAAGGGCTTTTACGTCGTGATTGTTACCGTGAGTATTGATAAATAATATAGCTGAATAAATTAAACTGCCTATTCCAAGTACAGTAAGCAAAGAGCCGAAAATTTTTTTGGTATTCATGATTTTTATTTTAGAGTTTAAGTAAACTACTTTATAGCCTCTAAATTCATGCCATTAAAAAATTCCCAATTAAAGCGAGCTTTTTCATCCAACTCCAAACTAAAAATCCCTTTCATTTTTAAAGGGATTTTTGCATTTGATCTGGAGGCTATTGATAGTAAATCGAACCCTTTAATTAATGATATGTTTTTATTATTAGCCTAAGTGGTTTAATTTCATTTTGATGTTAATTTTATTCAATAAAAAAGTAATTATGAAAAATAAAAAATAAGGTCTTTAAAAGTGTATTCCAGATGCAATAACCCTTCTTTTAAAAAGAGTTCGCTTTTACCCTAAATCAGATTAAAAGGGCTTTGCTTAAAAAAGAGGATTTTGCATGTGGAACAGAAATTATTGTAATTAAAACAGAATATGGCATTATGATTAGAGATAAAACCCAAAAGCCACCTATTATTGTTTTGTATTTTTTTTTAGTAGATTTTTTCTTTAAAATAGTATTTATAACTAGAGAAAACGGCTAGAAGTAAGGATTACACTTTGGTGTTTTTAAGTTATTTTTTTATTTTTTATTTGACTTTTTAAATACAGATAGATCGTCTTATGTTTTTTTGTTTCAATGAAATAATTTACAAATTCAAGTGCAATAAATCCTACAATAACTGATAGTGTCCATTGAATCCATTCAGGTACATCGCTGACAATTACTTTTTTACGACCAGTTATTCCAAATAAATTTTTAAGACCTCTTCTCTCTAAAGCATAATGTGAGAAGAGGTGTGTTACAGATAATCCTATTACAAAACCAATGAAATTACCAATTGCCTGATTAACTAAAAAGCCTTTGATTTTTTTGGCCGTAAATTTCCCGAGAAATGTTGTGGGTTTTTTTTTCTGCTGATCCCATAGCTCTTT
>JBDSFC010000556.1:0-3616 GCA_039919745.1 Bacteroidia bacterium
CATGCTCTATTCATAAGAATGATCTGGGTGATATGAAAACTTTTAGTGTTTGGGCACAAAATTCAAACGACTATAACTACTTTCATTTTATCACTTATGAGCGTGATAAGTATGCTTCAATGAAATCAGTACAAGAGCCTGGTAATGATGCTGTAGTTTTTTATATGGAGGCAAAATATGATAACGAATTTTATTATGTCACCTCAAATCAATATATTCTTCCATACGGATGGCCCAACGTTGGTTATATACGCAATTATCCTTCAACTAAAGGATCTCATAATGTGAGCCGTCTGTAATTTTTAATTACCCAGTGTAATTTATTTCAACGCATTCTGTTTAAAAAGCCTATTCTATGAATAGGCTTTTTTAATTTTAAATTTATTGACGGTAAAATTACGGGCTTATTTTTGTTTTACAATTTTTCTACTTTCCGCTAAACACACAGACACAAAAAATTAAAACATCAAATAAAGAAATTTATTGGCGAACCGTGATTCTTTGTTTCTTTTTATCAAGAAAAAAGCAAGAACAGAATTTATAAAATAAAATCAAGAAAAAAAGATGTCTTTTTAAGAGATGTTCCTACCCGTGACGAATACAATTAATTTGGAAAATAGTAGAAATTATTTTCAGCATCTACAATGCCAAAATTAGCGGAAACCAATTTATGGTTCTCATAATAACAATCTAAACCGGCAGCATCAAAACTAATTCGTTTTTCTCCCCACTCATGCGTTTCACTATCAGTTAAATTAAAACCATTAGCTTTCATAAGATCTATTAATTCTTTTTCTTTAAGCGTAAATAATTTTACGTCAAATAAAAGCGTCTCACGATTATCAATTTCTACGCTTGAAAATGTTTGATTTTTATTATTGTCAAAGAAAAGAGAAAAACCGAGGTCCCAATAATGGTAAACCAAAGAAGAAGTATTTAAAATATCATCGGTGAGCGTCTGCATTTCTTCGGGTTCGCCAAAAACAGCTTTAATATTCTCACGGGTTTCTCCAAAAGAGACTGAGCAAAAACCTTTAAGAAGTTTAATTATAGGGGTTTGTAGCATAACAGGGCTAATGTATAAAAAGTGTTGAAAACAATGAAAAAAGAAATATAAAATATTTATAAAAATTATTTTGGAAATGAGCAAAATGAAGGTATATTTGCACTCCGATTTTGAAAATTACAGTAAAAATCGGACCCGCACACGAAATGTTTCTTTAATTAGAAACGGTTCCTGCGAAAAGGTTGTAATGATTCCGTAGCTCAGCTGGTAGAGCATTACACTTTTAATGTAGGGGTCCTGGGTTCGAATCCCAGCGGGATCACAACAAATGCATAAAGCCACCCAAAAGGTGGCTTTTTTGTTTTATGTCTTACTGAAGAAAGCTTTAAGGGAAGACATAAAACAAAAAAACAACGCCTGAAAGGCGGTGCTTTTGCATTTACCGTTTTGACCTACCCGTTGGGATCAACGAAGTTAATCCTTCTCAAAAGCTTGCTTTCAATGAGATTGCGCAAAACAAAAACACTGCGCAATATGCAGGGAAATTTACATTTGCAAATTTGACACCTATGGCGATCAACGGAGTTAATCCTTACCAACTGGGATCAGCACCAGCTAATCCCTGCGTAAGCAATATCAGCAAAAAGGAAAAAGCCTTCTCAATTGCATAAAATCCCAATAAACCGTAACTTTAACCTCATAAAAATTAAACACCATGCCTGGAACAGAACTATTTGGCGCCGAAGAGCGTAAGGAAGTAAATGATGTAATGGAAAGCGGCGTCCTGTTCCGCTACGGACACGATGCACAACGCAACGGCCATTGGAAAGCAAAGGATTTTGAAGCAGAAGTTAGAAAAATAACCGGCGCTAAATTTGCACATGCCATGAGCAGCGGGTCTACCGCAATTGCTGCAGCGCTTGCTGCCAGCGGTATTGGTACTGGCGACGAGGTAATTGTACCTCCATTTACATTTATTGCCAGTGTAGAAGCTGTATTATTTATTGGCGCCATCCCGGTATTTGCAGAAATAGATGAAACCCTTTGCCTGAGCGCAGAAGGAATTGAAAAAGCCCTTACTCCTAAAACAAAAGGCGTTTGCCTGGTACATATGTGTGGTGGTAATGCCGAAATGGATAGTATTATGGCCGTTATCAAAAAGCACAACCTTATTTTAGTAGAAGATGCGGGTCAGGCATTTGCCTCATCATATAAAGGTACTTATACAGGCTTATTTGGTAAAGCGGGAAGTTATTCATTCGATTTTTTTAAAATCGCTACAGCCGGAGAAGGCGGTGTACTGGTTACCAACGATGAAGAGACCTACAAAAAGGCCGATGTTTACAGTGATCATGGACATAACCACGTTGGAGAAAAACGCGGAATGGAAAATCACCCGTATTAAGGTTTTAATTACCGGATCTCTGAATTACATGCTGCTGTTGCTTTGGCGCAAACACGCAAAGTACCTGCTATAAAAGAAAAGAACCGCAAGAACAAAAAATTCATACAAGACCTTTTATCTAAAAATTCAAACATCTCTTTTGCAAAATTAGGAGATGAATCAGGCGATTCAGCCACATTTTTAAATATTTTATTACCAGATACCGAAACAGCACAACGTACCGTAGATGAAATGAACGCTGCCGGAGTTGTTGGTTTTGATTATTGGTTCAAGAACATGTATCATTTTATTAATCAATGGGATCATCTAAAGAATTTAAGTACGGTTTCAAAATTACCGGCCGAGCTTTTAGAAAGATCACAGGATTATAACAAATTAGATTTGCCAAAAACACAAGCAGTTATTGGCCGCTTAATTTCGTTTGGTGTAAAATATAAATGGACAGAAGAAGATATGAAAACTTTGGCTACAAAGATCTCAGCCTCTGTTGACAAGGCCGTAAAACCGGTTAACGTTTAATTATTTTTTAATTATAAGATCCACCTGTTATAAAAACGGGTGGATTTTTTATTTGTTTATCTTTAACCATTGACCGATCACTCAAAATATTTACTTCCGTTAATTAAAGACCTGGAAAAAGATTCCTTAAAATGTGTTTATAAAAATGAAACGCTTGTTATTTCTTCAAAAAACAGGTCTATCGAAATTTATACCGGAATTGAGATCCAGTCATTAGTTAACACCATTAATATTCCTATAGACTATATTATTACAGGGTCGAAAAAGATCCGGTCCATTATTTTATCCAAATTAAATTTAAATACAACTGTTTTTGCAAGAAACTGCACCGTTGAAAAAATAAGCAAACAAATTGCGGAAGATTTTTTTAACGAATGGCATTTTTTTGATTCGACTACAAGCGCATACAATTATGGCTTGTTTTATAAAAATGAATTGATCGGTGCCGCTTCTTTTTCAAAAGGTAGAAAAATGAACCGCTTGCCCAATGGAAAACAATCTTTTGAACTCATTCGTTTTTGTTGTAAAGAAGGAGTAACAATTACCGGCGGGCTTTCCAAATTAATGAAACACTTTTTTAGTGAGAAACAAGCGGGAGATATTATGACCTATGTTGACAAACAATTTTCTAACGGAGAATCCTTCGTTAAAGCAGGGTTTAAAAAACACAGCGAGACTCCTCCACT
>JBDSFC010000558.1:0-3879 GCA_039919745.1 Bacteroidia bacterium
AGTCTTGGCCTTGTTATTAAAGGCGGTGGCAGTTATATTTCAGTATATGCTAATCCAAGAATTTATTTCGGGCGATTTGGCATCAACTTTAAATTATATGCGCCCTTTGTGAGCTATAATAATTTAACAACCAACAACGATAACTTTAACCAATACATCGCCATTACAAAATGGAAAGCAAGTGGTTTTGGTTTAGGTTTCGGACTTCAGTATCGCTTTATGGATAGTAAGGATGAGGCGAAGCCGCAGATCAATTAAAATTTCAGGTTTTTTATTTAATTCAGAATGGTTTATTTAATTTTTTGTTATATTTAACTTAAACCTAAACCATTATTTTATGAAAAAATATTTAATTCTATCTGCATTCATATGCTCAGGTATTTTTCTTAATGCGCAAAATTTTTCGTTGAGTGCAAAGTCTGGCGATGTAGAGCTGGACGCCTCTCTAAACGATATTAATGTGAAAGCAAAAACAGATATTAATGTTTTTAAAAAAGATCTTAGTATTGAATTTAATATTGGAGTGCCAAAAATTGAACAAATGTTATCTGTTCAAATGTCTCCTGCTGATATTTATATGGTAGCAGAAGTAGCAAATTTTACTAAGAAAGAGCCGGAAGCAGTAGAGGCTTGTTTTAATAAAAATAAGGATAAAGGCTGGGGAGTGATTGCAAAAGAAATGGGGATCAAACCCGGATCACCTGAGTTTCACGCTTTAAAAGGGAAAGCTAAGAATAAAAAAGAAAAAGGAAATCATGGTGGTGGAAATGGCCACGGTAAAGGTCATGGCAAAAATAAATAATTAAAATTTAGGGCAAGATATCAGGATCGAGCGTTTCTTTTTGGATTTTTTAGGACAGATTTGGTACGTTAAACTAATTTCATGGCTTCCACCTGAACTGGCATTACTTAATTTTGATAGTGTGCAATCATATGAATAGCCAATATTAATTTTGTCTGCAGATAACCCCACCAAAAAGATCAAAGCATCATTATTTTGATACCATGCAAAAGGCTTCCGCAAAGGTATGCCGCGGTACCACATTCCTACAACAACATAATTTTTAGAATAATATACACCAAGATCTACCTGGTTAAATTTTTGTTGCTTTTTGTAATTAAATGCAAGTGTAATAGAATTTTTAGTTCCTTTTTTGCTTGATTCAGACTCATCTCCTTCCAGGAAAAATTTATGGCCACCATGCAATTTAAAATCCCCCGGTAACCTGCTGCTTTCTTCTAATAGAGATTGGTTTGGTTGATTGATATGATTTATTGAAAAGCCAACCCACGATCTTGCGGAATAAAATAACATACCAACTGATGCGTCAAAATAACTTGTTCTTACCTGTGACGTATTTTCAATAGAGCTTGAAGCGCCACCTCTTGCGATCTGATCACCAAAAATAAGTGAGCTGTAATCAATACTTCTTTGAACACCGCCAGCAGAAAAGCCTGCGCGTGCAGCATATTTTTTATTGATCTGTAAATTATAAGAATATAAAAGACTGAACTGAGTAGTTTTTAAACTTCCGGAACCGGCTTTGTCACTAAAAAAAAGTAAACCAATGCCACTATGTATTTCTTTTACATAATGATCTGCCGCAACCTGGTATGTTGTAAATGTTCCGGGAATAGCACCCCATTGATTACGATAATTTAAAGCAAGCCTCGAGCATGCACTTGCACCCGTAAACGCGGGATTAAGATATGTTTGAGCAGCATAAAATTGCGAAAACTGATAGTTCTGCGCTTGTATACTTATACAAAAGAAAAAGCAACACACTATCAAATATATTTTTGTTCCCCGCATTATTTTATTCTTTTAGATAGATCAAAACTCATTTCTTTATCATTCTCGGTAAAGATCATGTTCTTTACAATTGGTTCAATACTTCCCCCTTCAATAATTAGTTTATACATTTTATCTTTTGTAGTAACCAGGATCATTGACATGTAGTTTTTATTAGGCCTGTATTTACCTTCCAGTTTCCCGGTTTCAACATCATAAATAGAAAGTTGAATGTCTTTTAATTCGGTTTTATCAATATTTGAAACAAGTTTGCAATACGTGATCATTTGTGTTGTTTCATTAAAATTTGTTCTATAAATATCTGCATCGCCATATCCACCTTCTCTGCGGGATGTAAATAATGCAGACTGTTGATCCTCCAGTTTAACAAAATAAATATCGTCGTTTGTGGAATTTATAGGCATTCCCATGTTTGTCGGTTCTTTCCATGATTGAGTTTCTTCATCTGGCTCTGAAGAAAAAATATCATATTCCCCTACGGAATTGTGGCCTTTTGAACTAAAATATAAAATATTGTTTTTATCAAGGAAGGGTGCGTCTTCATCGCTTGAAGTATTTATTTGAGGGCCAAGATTACGAGGTAAACTATATTGTCCATTCATAAACTTCCTGATCTTATAGAGATCTTTACCTCCATAACCACCGGGCCTATTGCTTGAAAAAATAATTTGATCTTCGTCTTGAGAAAAACAGGCACTTGCTTCTAAAAATTCAGAATTAATTTCAGGCCCCATCTTTTGAGGGGTATTCCATTTGGTTCCATCATAAGAGCATATGTAAAAATCGCCACCGGTTTGTTTTTCATCCGTACGATAAATAATTAATTCATTACCGGAAGATGAAAGTGCCACGCATGCATCGTGGTTAGATGTATTTATTTCATCACCAATAGAGTGAGGTTTGCCCCAGCCTGTTGTTTCTTTTTTTGCAATATAAATATCTTCATAAAATCTGCCGTATGGATCTTTAAGGCCACCTTTACTATCTGGACGTCTTGATGTAAAGATCAAACTTCCATCAACGTTCCAAACCAAAGGCACATAATCCGGATATTGACTGTTTATATCACTACCAACATTTTTAATTAAAGAATTATTTTTTTTTCCTTCTTCTTTTATAGCAGATTCGCAAACTTTTATCCATGCATTTGCTTCACTGTTTTCAATAGTTTCTTCGGTATTAACAGATTTGAAATAATAAAATTCCTCTAAGGCTCTCCTGCTTTGGCCGCTTAACTGGTATATTTTTCCTAAATAAAAATGTGACTCAGGAACCTTTGCTTTTGAGATTTCAAGATATTTTAAACTGCTGGTATCCATTTTATTCATATTGAATAAAGAGGTGCCTGCTTTAAAATTAAGTTCGGGATTGCCTGGGTCTTGTTTTAAAAGTTCAATATAAATACTTGAAGATGTAAAAAAATCAGATTTTTCATAAGCGGCATCGGCCTGTTTAAGATCCTTTTTTGCATTAGCATTTTTTTGAGCGCTCACAAAAAGGGACAGTGTAATAAAAAATAATATATAATAAAGTTTTTTCAAATTATTATCTTAATAAGGTAAGGTTCCCGGTTTTATTAAATTTTCGATCATCAAAAAATTTCACGCTTGCCTTCCATACATAAGTATCCTGTTGACAAAGCTTCCCGTTGAAGTAACCATCCCAACCAATATTAATGTCGCGTGATTCAAAGATTAATTCGCCCCAGCGATTAAAGATCCTTAATTGATATTCTGAAACACCTGAAGTGTATGGAAAAAAAACATCATTGCTAAGATCTGCGGGATTGTATGAGCCGCCATTAGGGCCATTTGGATTTGGAGTAAAAACATTTGGGAACTGGATATCACTGATAACTTTTATGTCTTTGTCTGCAGTGTCTTTACAATTAAATTGATTTATTGCAATTAGTGTAACATTGTAAAACCCTACAGCAAGATAATTGTGAAGCGGGTTTTGCAGAGTTGAAAAACCTCCGTCCCCAAAATTCCAATAGTAAGTATTCGCCCCAGTACTTTGATTAGTAAATTGAATAGGGTCGTTTGGTATATTAGCGGTATAGGTAG
>JBDSFC010000169.1:0-4021 GCA_039919745.1 Bacteroidia bacterium
GTGTATATATCAAACGGAGCTTTACTTGGAAGTTCAAGAATGGTCATTTTTACTCCTTCTAACGACATATTTGTTTTTGCATCTGTAACAAAAGCCAATAAAGATAAATGCGGATCTTTTTCCAAACGTAATTCTTTTGTAAAAGTTTCATCAGGAGAAGTTTTTGTTGATACGCTATCTTCTAATTTAAAATAATCTGTTTTATCAACCAATATTTTGTAATTAAGGTCTTCTTCAACTGTTGTTGCCAATTCACCTTTTTCATTTGTTGTTACTGTATCGCCATTCATCCAGAATTTAGTATTCGGAATTATTTCACCATTGTCTTTATCTTTAGTAACAATAATAATTTCTTTTCCTCTTTTTACTTCGCGTAAAATTTCGAAATTATAAATATCATCATCCATTCCGCCATTCTTACGGTTCGAACTTAAATATCCGATTTTATTATCTTCTCCTAAAAAAACACCAAAGTCATCGTTACTACTATTTACAGGTTCTCCCATGTTATAAGATCTTCCTGCTTTTTCATCTTTAAATTTAGTCTCATAAACATCCAATCCACCCATGCCATCGTGTCCGTTTGATGAATAATATAAAAGATTATTAGCGGCAATAAAAGGAAAAAAAGTTGGTGATAAGATCAGCTACTCTATCAAATTAGAAAAACAAGGTTACTTAACTAAAGATGCTGTTTTTATTTATGACATTAAAGCTCCGGGCGAAATAAAAATAAATGAATCTTTAAGCCTTACTTTAGGAAAAGTAGAAGTAGGTACAGATCTTGCAAAAATGATAGATATGAAACCTATTTATTTTGACCAGGGAAAATCAAACATTCGTAAAGACGCTGCCATTGAATTAGATAAAGTGGTTAAGGCAATGAATGAGTATCCTAACATGTATATTGAATTGGGCGCCCATACAGATTGCAGAGGTGCTGCTGCTGCAAATGTAAAATTATCAGGCGCTCGTGCAAAAGCAAGCGCTGCATACATAGTTAAAAAAGGAATTAAAAAAGACAGGATAGTTGGTAAAGGTTATGGTGAAGCAAAATTATTAAACGGTTGTATTTGTGAAGGAAAAATAAAACCAACTTGTTCTGAAGATGAACACGCTAAAAACAGGAGAACCGAATTTATCATTACCAAATTGAAATAATCGGCTAATGAAAAAAATACTTTTTCTTTTATTTAGTTTATTTTCCGCATCATTTTTTTCGCAAACTTTATCTACAAGTTTAACAGCTTGTTATGCTTTAAATGGAAATGGTACTGAACCAATTAATTCTTTAACTGGTATTTTAAGTGCGGCTACTACTCCTACACTCGATAGATTTAACAATCCTAATTTTGCTGTCCATTTTAATGGCACCCCTTCTAGTTTTATTACTTTGCCAAGCAGTCCTTTATTAAAACCAAGTAATGCGGTTTCATTTTCAGGATGGGTAAAATTTGATAATATTATTCAAAGCCATTATATCGTATTTGCACATAATACCTGTACCAGTTATCACGAGGGTTATACTTTGGTAGCACAGAATCTTGGTCCAGGCTTTAAGCTGCATGCGGTAAAATCCAGCGGCGCTTGTTCTCCGGCAACACAACAGGTTTTATCAAGTAGTTCCAACATGTTGGCAAATACATGGTATCATGTGGGTGCTTACATTGGAAATGATTCTTTAAAAGTATACATCAATGGTGTATTGGAAGGTTCGGCTATTTCTATAAATCCATCCTTCAATTATAATCCCGGTGAGAATATATATTTAGGCGGTTCAAACATTGCCTTTAATTTGCCTATGAACGGCTCACTTGATAATGTTCGATTTTATAATAGAAAATTAAGTAACACAGAGTTCAATCAATTATATGTTACAGATCCTACTTGTGCTCAATTAACACCTGCCTGCAATAATGTTTTTTATGATATGCACGGTAATACTACCAATACAGTAGAAATTTCCTCAACAGGCATACCAAACACTTCAACACTGGTACCCGCTTTGTATTTTCCAAGTAGTAATGCATATGGTTTTTCCATTGGCCCTTCTTTTGGATTCCTTGCCCCCAATCCTACCTTTTGGGCTTTATACAATAATAATTACTATTATTTTGACGGTAACTCTTACATAAATACAAATCATTCAGATGTTGGAGGTTCTAAACATTATGGCGGAAGTAAAAATTTTATTTACAGTATTGATCAGTTAGGACAGGTTTATTCTTATAACGGAACCGGTAATGCCACGCTTTTAACTACTGTACCAACATCATCAAATGGAATTTTAAATGCAGATATTGTTGGCGATGATTATGATAATTTTTATATTCTTAAATTAACTTCACCCCAAGCACTTCTTGTTTATAATCATTCGGGCGTGCAATTATGTTCTTATTCTATAACCGGCATTCCAGTAACACCATTTTCTAATGGTGGTGGTTTGGCAATAGTTGGTAATACTGTTACCGCAGCTACATCTGGCACTTCGACGGCACTATATTATGTGGGGCAATTCAGCGGGCCAACGGTCAATTTCACTCAAACGGCGCAGTCATTTTCTGTAGGTTCCGAATTTTCAAGCTGTCCAAGAACTATTTCACCGTTTACTTCAGCAATTACTGCCGCACCAAATTCAAGCATAAGTTGTATTACTTCAACCATCACACTTACAGCTAACTCTACCTCTACCGTTGTTCCATCAAGCTACTTATGGTCTGGCCCCGGAATTTTGACCTCAATATCCAATCAAAGTGTGCAAGTAAATGTAGCAGGTGTTTATTCTTGCACCATGATTGGTTGTCCAATTGCCGGATCTATTGCTTCATTTACTGTATTAAGTGGCGGAGCACCGGTTCCTACTCCTACAATTACTTCTACAAACAGTTTGAATTGTACTAATTCAACATCCACTTTGTCAGTGATGCCAAACACTTTACCTTATGTATTTTTGTGGGCGGGGCCTGGCACATTAAGTTCTTTTACCAACTCATCAACAGTTATTAATACTGGCGGCACTTTTAGTGTCACTGTAACAAATACAACCTCTGGTTGCTCTGCTACTCAAACACTAAACGTACCAAGCAGCATTGCATCACTGACAATAACGGCAAGCTCCTCCAACTCACAAGTATGCTTACCAAGCCCGCCAATAACTTTAATTGCAACTGGCGCTACAAATTACACTTGGACGCCCGTTGGTTCTACTTTACCCGCAACGGGTTCTATGGTTGTTTCCAACCCAACAACAACAACGGTTTACACTGTTACGGGTAGTACCGGAGTATGTACAGGGTCAACAACGGTAATAGTAAACGTTAATTCAACACCAGTACTTACAGTGAGTGGAAGTCCAACAGTTTGTTCAGGATCTCCAACAACTTTATCTGCAAGCGGCGCCGCCAGTTATACATGGCAGCCGGGAAACCTAATGGGTTCCACTGTTACGGTAACACCATCTTCAACAACCACTTATACAATTATTGGTGCTAATGGAAACTGTACCGCTTCTGTTAACTTCATTTTAGCAACAGTTGCAAGTCCAACTATTATTGCTTCAGCTTCTCCAACCATTATTTGCCAGGGAAGTACTTCAACATTATCTGCCACCGGTGCATTAACTTATACATGGCAACCAGGCAGTATAATAGCATCTTCAATAACAGCTTCACCATTGGTAACAAGCATTTATACTGTAAGCGGAACAAACATATTAGGTTGCTCTTCAAATTCCACGGTTCAATTAGTGGTAAATAATCCTACAATTAATTTTTCTCCACCCTCAGGTACAATTTGTATTGGACAATCAGCAACATTAACTGCAAGCGGTGCGAGTTCTTATACCTGGAACCCTGGAGCATTTAATACGTCTTCAATTGTGGTAACACCAACTACAAATACAACTTATACTTTAATAAGCATCAATGGCGTTTGTACTTCTACAAATACAATTCCAATTTCGGTTGCTCCGTTACCAACCATAACTGCTGTAAGTAACTTTCCGGTTATTTGCGATGGTGGC
>JBDSFC010000615.1:0-3717 GCA_039919745.1 Bacteroidia bacterium
AAAATTAGCGTCTTTAAAATCTTTAGGATCTTTAATAGCAGTAATTTCTGTTAATACAACTTTAAACTGGTCGTTCAACGCAACGCATTCTTTTTTATCCTTATACTCAGCTAACAGGTCAGATAAGTTCTTTAAATAAAAACGTTGGTCCCATAATTCTTTATAACCTTTTTCTTTAACAGCCGGTTCAGTTCCTGCTTCAGTAATTTTACAAGTTAAATACAATGCTTCAACCCACGATCCTGCAAATACACCTGCAGCTGTATACACACGCTCATTAGTTCTTAAATACGAATCGCTTTTTACAAATATCTCATCCAAAATTCTTAATAATGAATCTTTATTGGCAATGTTTCTTTCAGCGCGTTTACCAACCATTTGATCAACCGCACTTTTTAAACCTAAAGCGTCTGATTTTATTAAAACAGCTTTCATATATTTTAATACATCTTCGCCAACGTTATTTACCATAGCGTAAGACATGTCAATATTAAATGCGCCTAATTGTAATGCTTTTGCAAATTCGTCACCTGTAAGTGCTTTTTTAGTGTCAATTAAAAAACCGCTATTGTATGGCACGCCCCAGCTTGATAATTCATTTACGCTAGAAACCGGTGAAGGAATATTGGCGATCGCGAAATCAAATTTAAATTTAGTGTCCTCGTTTACTGTTATTGGGGTAGTATCTTTTGGGGTATTATCTACCGCCGCAGAATCTGTTGTTTCTTTAAATTCATCGGCTTGTTTATCGCCGCATGAAGATAAAATTACTAGTAATGAAAAACTTGCTATGTATACTATTTTGTTCATTTTATAAAATTTTGATAGCAAATATAATCTCTTTTTTCATTTTTTAAAGAAAATTTATTCGACCAGGCAATATTCGACCGTTTTTTTGGGCGTCGCCTCCGGCCCGGGCTTTTCACTTCAAGTCCTCGTTCCGCTTCGCTACACTGTGGGCTTTACGTTGCAATCCCTAACGCGGGTGTTTCATAATGCGTGAGCGATTGTAGTGGAAATCTTTTTTGTGAGGTTACGAACAAAAAAATTGAAGCGAAAAGCGCGACCCGAAGGGGCACGCCCAAATATTATCCTTCCTTATTACTGTGAAACATTTTGATAGTACTGTAGGTAATTACTACGCCAGGCCTTGTTTGCAAGGGCATTGTATTTCTCAAACAAGGGCTTATCATCTGTATTTACAAGATCGGTTTTCTCAAGGGCCATTACTACCTCAAATGGTAGCTTGCTTAATTCTTTTAAAGAGCATACAAACAGCAGGTTTCTGTAATTCTCATCGTTAGAAACAGAACAGATCTTAACATGATAACCTGATCTTACCAGTGTATTATTTAAAATACTGCTTCCTACCCCCTTCTCACCTTTCATATAACCATGCCAATTGATAATAAGCAAAGCAGAATCAGAAAGGTTTTGTTTTAATTTGTTTAAGCTTTCAATGGTAATAACATGCGATGGTTGTTCTTCCGCTTTAAAAAGATCTATCAAAACCAGATCGTATTTTTTTTGATTCGTATTTAAAAAGTAACGCGCATCGGCGCAAATAGCTTTTACATTTTTATCGAGATCAAAATACTTAACAGCAGCGTCAATTATTCCCTGGTCAAACTCAACACCATCAGTATTGTAATTTTTTTTCTGGAATAAATTGGCAATAACGCCACCACCAAGACCTAATACCAAAGCGTTTTTTTTGTATCGAGTATTTTGAAGTAATGTATCCAATAAGCCAACATATTCTGAAACCGAGCGCTTTGTAAGCAGGTTCATTTCAGTTTGAATAATGCTGTTTATTTTTAATAAGCGAATGGTATCTTTTTTTTCATTTAAAACATCTAACACTTCTAACTGCCCTAAAATGCTATTGCCGTAAAACAACTGTGTTTTCTTTAATAAACTAAACTGAAGGTTGAGATAAACAAAAGCAGCAAATAAAACAAGGTGAATGAGTTTATAAGATCTGAAAATAATAGTGTTTGAAACAAATAACAAAGCTCCAAAGACCAACAAACACCAAGTAAGCCCAATTACAGGGATTAAATAAAACCCGCATAAAAAAGTAGACAGAATGCCCCCAAATGTAGATACCGCATAAACAGTACCGCTTACCCTACCCGACTTATTATTTTCTTTTGCCTGGATATGAATAAATAATGGAGATGTAGCGCCTAAAAAAAATACAGGAAAAAATAATAAAACAAATGTGCTCAATACAACTGCCAACAAAAAAGGAAGGTAAGAGACCCATGGAATAATGTAGCGGCTTAACACAGGCATTAATACTACAAACAAAGAAGCGAATACAAGAATATTGAATAATTTTTTTGGTTGATCAGTAGATCTTTCACTGATAATGCCTCCAAAAAAATAACCAAAAGCTAATGCAGCTAATGTAATACCCATTACCGATGCCCAAACATATAAGCTACTGCCAAATATTGGCGCTAATAATTTTGCGCCACATAATTCAGCCGCCATTACAACAGCACCTTCAATAAAACTTAAAAACAATAATTTTTTTATCATTTTATTATTCCTATTGATATTAATATTCCCATCAATAACATAAATATACCAACAAACCATTTAAAAAACCGGATACTTGTTTTTTTAAATAATTTATTGCCCGCAAAAGCGCCTATCCAGGCCGAAACAATGGCTAACAGCAATAGCGCAAAATTACTTTCGCCATTTTTTAATTCCGAGAAACTGGTATAAAAAGAAATGCGGATAACATCTACCAGGCAGGCAATAAAAACTCCTGTGGCAATAAAAACGGTTCTCTCTAATTTTAAACGCAATAAAAATGCGCTTCGGATGGATCCCTGATGGCCGCTAAACCCGCCAAAGAAACCACTTAACAAACCACCGGCCATTAAATATTTTTCGGGAAAAGAAAGTTCAGAAAGCTTTGGTATTAATTCTATTATCGCAAATAAAATTATTAAAGAACCTATTATAAGACCGGGCCATGTAATTATAAGCTCGTTATCATTAAAAGTATATGAAAAAATTGCACTTTTTAATTTATCAATATCCTTTAATGCCCAGGCGCCAAAGAAAGCAGCCACCAATGATGGGATACCGAATTTAAAGCCAATTTTCCAATTGATACTCTTGTATACCAGGCCCAGTTTAAAAAGGTTATTCAACAGGTGAACGCAGGCGGTTAAAGCAACTGCAATTGGTAGTGGATAGTAAATAGCAAATACGGGTAATAGGATTGTACCCAGTCCAAATCCTGAAAAGAAGGTCAGGAATGAAGCAAAAAGTGATGTTATAGCTATTAATACATAGATCATTTAGGTTGTGAATGATAATTAATTAAACCATCAATGGGCGATTGAATAACATTACCAATTTCATAACCATGTTTAGCGGCTACTTTTGCAAACAGATCTTTATGATAAAATCCAATTGACCCAACGGTATGCACCTTGTATGATTTGGCATCCGTATATTTATTTACTAATTGTACAAAGAAAGTCTCAAAGCATTCAAGCAATACTTTTTCTATGAAGGGATGTTCTTTATTTTTTCCTACAAACATACAAACCGAAGCCAAATAGCGACTTGGCATTGCTTTTTTATAAACATTATTTAAGATCTCTTCACGGTTATATCCCTCTTTTTCAAAAGCTTTTTTTAATTCTATTGGCAAATTCCCTTCAAAATATTCTTTTATAAAGTTTTTAC
>JBDSFC010000015.1:0-6201 GCA_039919745.1 Bacteroidia bacterium
AATACTTGTATAATAAATATCCCATATTACAAAAAGTAATGTAATAATAAGGTTGGCCGGTAAATACGATTTCCAAACTTTGTGAAAATTAATTTTAGGGTAAAAACTAAAAACAAAAGGAACAATAAATGCTCCAATATCAACTAAAAGATAAGTCAAATTAGCCGGCATTTTTTTTAGCTTCTTTAAAATATTTTAATGGCGCCCAAAGCATTCCAAAACACTCACCCTCCTCTTTTCCTAAATGCTTATGATGTATTTTATGTGCTTTTCTTATCGCCCTAAAATAAATTGAATTTGCATTTCTTAAAACCTTTAACCGTTGATGAATAAAAAGATCATGAATGAAAAAATAAGCCAGGCCGTATAATGTAATTCCAACGGCAATCCAAAACGGAATTGAAAAGTCATCAAATCCAATAATAAAACAAATGATGGCCGGCGTCGCAAATATTATAAAAAAGAAATCATTGTGTTCAAAACTGTTATTGTTGTTTGATACATGATGATCTTTGTGTAGTTTCCACAATAAACCATGCATTATGTATTTATGTGAAAGCCAGGCCACACCTTCCATAGCGATAAAAGACACTATTACTGCTGCTATTTTAATTACCCAATACATTAATTTACATATCTATCTTAACCTATTTATCAAAAATTATTTTTTCTTTTTTAGAACATGATTTTGAATTGATCATATATTCCTGTATCCTTTTTTTTAGATCCACATCCTGTAAAGTAATATAATACTTCATAATAATTACTTTATCATCACTTATCTTACCACTATATCCCAGAAATACGGGCGCATTAGTTTGCACACAAAAACGCAAAAAACGCAGTTCTATATTTTCAGGGTCTTCTTTAATTGCATTATCTAATAACTCTTTTCCTTTTACAAAATAACTTAACTTATAATATGGATTAAAATCGAAATTAGCTTTTATCATAAAGGACATTCCCTTATAGCCTTCTACAATCGATTTATCAATGCCGGAAACGAACGGTATTATTTTGAAAAAAAGTTCTGCATCTGTCCTGTTTGTCGAGGCTTTGTAATACATATCCCTTACTTTAACCAAGTCTGTAGCATTCACAAACAAAGGTAAAATTAAAATAACTAATATTCTTCGCAGTTTATTCATAACATGTTTAATTGGTGTCTTATCATGCATTGAAACATCAGGCCAAATTTTTGTGCATTTGGAATTCTTATCCTTTCTGTTAAAATGCGTTGAGCAGGAACAGATTTTATTTTATTAAATAGGTTTTTATAATAATAATATGCCAGGTAAACACCCATCCTTGAATCGGGCGGTAATTGTTTTATCCCTTTTAAAGCATGTGCAAAATCTGCTTCAATATCTGCTTCAATATCTTTTTTACTTTGCGCATCAAACGACTTAATATTTATACCTGGAAAATAAATACGTCCTAATTCTTCATAATCTGCTTTTGCATCCCTTAAAAAATTTACTTTTTGAAAAGCCGCACCAAGGCTCATTGCAAAAGGTTTTAGTTTTTTATACAATTCATCATTACCATTAACAAAAACTCTTAAACACATTAGTCCAACTACTTCTGCAGAACCAAGAATATAAACTTTATAATTTGTATTGTCATAATTTTGTTTTTCGAGATCCATTTCCATACTTTTTAAAAAAGTATCGGTTAATTCCCAATCAATATTGTATTTATGAACTGTATTTTGAAAGGAATTTAGAATAGGATTAAGACTTATCCTATCAGAAATTGCTGCTACGGTTTCAGTCCTGAATTTTTGCAGCAATACCTTTTTATCATAATCATGAAACGAATCCACAATTTCATCTGCAAACCTTACAAAACCATAAATAGCATAAATTGGATCATGCATCTTTTTATCAAGAAATTTTATCCCGAGTGAAAAACTGGTACTATACTCTTTAGTAACTATTTTACTGCACTTAACCGAAACATCATCAAATAATTGTTTCATAAGCCCGCTTTTAAATTCTTAATTAATTCATACGCTGCTACCTGGCCCGAAACAATTGACGGTGGCACTCCCGGCCCAGGAACCGTAAGCTGACCGGCATAATAAAAGTTATTTATTTTTTTGTTTTTTATTTTAGGTTTAAGATTGGCGGTTTGCATAAGTGTATTGGCAAGACCGTAAGCATTGCCTTTGTAAGAATTATAATCACTTATGAAGTCTTTAATACAATAACTTTTTAAATATTGGATATTATCATTAATATTTGTTCCTGTAAATTTTTCAAGTCGTTTAATAAGCAAGGAAAAGAATTCTTGTCGTATTGTTCCATTATCTTCAAGCCCTGAGGCGATTGGCATTAAAATAAATAAATTCTCCATTCCTTCAGGGGCAACAGAACTATCTGTTTTTGACGGACAACAAACATAAAACAAAGGTTTACCGGGCCATTTGGGATCTGAATAAATATCTTTGGCGTGTTGAGAAAAATCTGCATCAAAAAAGAGATTATGATGTTCTAAACGATCTACTTTTTGTTTTACTCCAACATAAAATATAAGACATGAAGGGGCAAAAACCTTATCACTCCAATATTTTTCTGTATAATTTCTAAGATCATTATTTAATAATTTTGATTCTACATGGTTGTAATCAGCGCTTGCAATTACACCATCAACAAGTATTTTACGAGAATTTGTCGTGATCTTTATTTTGAGATCTTCTTTTTGAATGGCTTCTATAGCTTCAGAAGTATAAAATTCAACACCTTTATCCTTTCCAATCTTAACCATAGCATCAATTACTTTTTTAAATCCACCCATTGGATAAAAAGTGCCTTGTTTTAATCCGGCGTAATTCATTAAGCTATATAAAGCTGGCGTATTTTGAGGCATTGCCCCCAAAAACAGGATCGGAAACTCCATTAAGGAAATTAATTTTTCATTTTTAAAATACTTGCGTACATGTTTGCTAAAAGAAGAAAATAATTGAAGCCGCAATAGTCCTTTAATGGTTGCAGGGGTAATTAATTCGCCAAGTGATAAACCCGGTTGATATATTAGATTATTAATTCCCACATCATACTTGTATGCAGCTTCCTCCATAAATTTTTTAAGTTTAGCTGCGGCTCCTTGTTCATGTTTTTCGAATAGTTCTAATAACTCGTCCCAATTTTCGGGTACTTTTATAACCTCTTCATTATCATAAATGATCTGGAAACCCGGATCCAGTTTTCTAAGCTCATAAAAATCGGAACTCTTATATCCAAATCTTGCAAAAAAACGCTCAAAGACATCCGGCATCCAATACCAGCTTGGTCCCATATCAAAATTAAAACCACTTGCTTCAAACTGCCGCATACGCCCCCCCAACTGTTCATTTTTCTCAAACACCATTACTTTATGACCTTCTAAAGCCATAATTGCAGCTGCGCTTAATCCACTAACCCCAGATCCGATTATACCAACTGTTTTCAAATTTTGTTTCTTTTATTTTTCAATAGCAAATTTAAGGCTATTGGTTAATTTATTTTGTTTAATAAAAAACAAATATAGTTAAACAAATTTGATATTCGCAAATCTTAGATCTATTATTTTTCTTCTTTTATTGAAATAGCCATATATGTAAGTTTTATTTTATACAAAGGCACTTAAAAGCCAAATTATTTAACAAAAATTAAATATATACAGGTAGTTTTAGAAATCACTGGACCATTTTTTGTTTAAAAGACAGTAAATATCATCGAACAAAAAAAACTTAGAGAAATAAATAGTTTTTAGTGGTAATTAACCCACTTTAAACTATTTATATAATGACCAAAAGAGAATTATAGTTGCGCTAACAGATCAGCTGGCTTAAAAATAATAGTAGCCGATAATTTGTTTTTGAGATATTCAGTAATGCCGGTATGGCCACTTACCAGAAGCTTAATGTTATCATTAAAGTGCAAGTTCTTTTTAAAATCAGTATAAACACTTTTAGGGTCTTGTGGTGTTGTGAAAAAAGTAAGCAGAACATTTGGTTTGGCTTGTTTTATGACTAAAGAGATATTTTCATATGGAACATCCTGTCCAAGATAGATGGTTTCGTAACCTTTTGAACGAATAATATAATTAGCAAACAACAAACTTATTTCATGCATTTCTTCAGGAATGAGCAACAATAAAAATTTCTTTTTCTTGTTCTTTGGAGTTTGCAGTCCATCGGTTGCAGCCATTATTTTCCGTTTGATAAGACAGGATGCAAAATGTTCCTGTGCAGGGCTAACATCGCTTGTAGACCATAAAAGACCTATTTTATTTAGCAAGGGATAAAATACTTGCACCATGGCGTCAAAAAGGCCCAGCCTGTTTATGACAGCCGAATATGTTTTTTCAAAAGCAGGTTCATCAAAACTGATCATAGACGCAACAAGATCATTAATAAAACCGGTACAAATTATATCTGCACTCGAATTAGAATTCATCTCAAGTATCTTGTCATGAATTTCCTTTTCGCTTAACGCTGCAATTTTTGAAATTTTATATCCATTTGCTAACAAAGTAGATACATTTAATATTTTTCTTACTTGTTCATCATTATATCGTCTATAATTAGTTGAAGTGCGATCAGGTTCAATTAAGCTATACCGCTTTTCCCAAATACGGATAGTGTGCGCTTTAATGCCCGTTAACTGTTCTAACTCCGTTATTTGATACAACCTCATGCTTAGTCTTATTGGTTGCTAATTTAAGCAAATAAAAATTTACAGTTCATAATAAAATTTCCCATGTATGATCACTTAATAACTTTACCGTATTAATATATATGAGGGGTTCATTTCTCTTTGACCTGCCCCACTCGTCAGGCCCAATCATCATTACTCTGAATTCATTTTCCTTTTTATACAAATAATACGTATGTCCAACTAAAGGCTCAAATGAAATAACAGCGTTGTATATTTTTTCACTGATCTCAATCCTTTTTTGAATTGCATTTGCCTGGCTTATTAACAATTCAACCTGCTTCTGTATCTGTAATAAATGCATATCTGTTTGTTCACGCATTACAGAGAGCGCCCTTGACTTTAATTTACCAATATCTTCCGGCTTTATCACCACACTTCCTATTGTGTGTGGATAAGCAATAAGGCCGGGATTTTCTGCGGTTTTATCTTTATCAATAGGGTTGATCATGAATGAATATACTTTAGGTTTAAATAATTGAGGAATTCGTTTTTCGTTTGTTCCTCTCTAAATTTGCCGCCATAAAAAGAGGTAACGGTAGATGAGCTTTCATCTTTTATTCCTCGTGAAGAAACGCATAAATGGCGCGCTTGAATAACTACAGCAATGTCATTTGTATTTAATGCCTCCTGTAACTCATTTGCAATTTGCATTGTTAAACGCTCCTGCACCTGTGGTCGTTTGGCAAAGTACTGAACAATGCGGTTTAATTTAGACAAACCAATTACATTGCCGTTGGAAATATACGCTACATGGGCCTTACCAAAAAATGGCACAAAATGATGCTCGCAATTGCTGTAAAATGTAATATCCTTTTCAACAAGCATTTGATTGTATTGATATTTATTTTCAAATAATTTAATTTCAGGCTTATTTGCAGGATCTAATCCATTGAAAATTTCTTTCACATACATTTTTGCAACACGGTAAGGTGTTCCACTTAAACTATCATCATTAAGATCAAGGCCTAACGTTTCCATAATTTCTTTAAAATAAGATTCTATTTTTTTAATTTTTTCGATATCGTTTAACTCAAAAGCATTAGCTCTCATAGGTGTTTCAAGTCCACCACTTAAATGTTCATTGCCAATTTCCTCAATAGTTTGTTCATGTATCTCCGAACTTGTTTTATGCTGGGTATTCAACAAAATTTCTTTCTGTTTCATATAAGATGATTTTTAATTCAAACTTTTCTTCAATTTTATTTCTTAAAATAGTATAGATAACCTTAGCTATATTTTCAGTTGTCGGATTCAAATTTTTAAATTCAATTACGTCCGTGTTTAAATTCTTATGATCAAATTTTTCAAGAATTTCCTTTTTTACTAACTCGCTTAAAAATTTTGTATCTATCACATATCCGCTTATAGCATCAATAAAGCCGGTAACTTTTATGATCAATTCGTAATTATGCCCGTGAAAATTATCATTATTACATTTTCCAAAAAGGAACTTATTATCCTCTATACTTAGACTTTCGTTATTTAAACGATGCGCGGC
>JBDSFC010000025.1:0-3484 GCA_039919745.1 Bacteroidia bacterium
GTTGGTTCATTATCTTCTTCTTTAACATTAGCGGGCGCTATTACTGGTAGTTTAAAGATGGATCAAACATCTTCAACAACAAAAGCTTTAAAAGATCTTACATTAAACAATGCAAGCGGACTTACATTAAATAATGCACTAGAAATATGGGGAACAATTACTCCATCGGTTGGAACTATTACCACGGGTGGTAATTTAACTATCAAACAGGATGCAAGTAATAAAGGACGTATCGGTACTATCTCAACTGGTGGCTTTTCAGGAAATGTAACCGCTGAGTGTTTTGCTCCCGGGCCAACAACAGGCTGGGCGTTATTAGGTTCTCATGGTATCAGTGGACAAACAATGAATAACTGGTATGGACAATTTCCAATGGCTATTGAAGGATCCACTACTGGCGTTACTTCAGCGGGAGGCTATTTTGAATCAGTACAAGGTTGGAACGAAGCAGATGCATATGGCTATGATACAACAATTACAGTTTCAACTCCATTAGCTCAGGGGCAAGGTTTCTGGGTTTATTTAGGAGACGGACAATTTACAACTTCTGATATAATTATTACTCTTACAGGAAGTGCAATTACAGGAAATGTAACTATTCCATTAACAAATTCTGCTCAAAGCGGTACATGTTTAGTTGCAAACCCATATTGTTCACCAATTTCATGGACAGCTTTACGTAATGCAAATCCGGCAGTTACAAACGCGGTTTACATTTATAATGCAGACGGTCCGTACGCAACATTTGTAGGTGGCGTTGGTACAAACGGTGGAAGTGATGTTATTCCTTCCGGACAAGGTTTTTATGTTGAAGCACTTTCAAATACAAGTTTAGCAGCAAAGGAAACTAATAAAGTAGCTAGTAATACCAATTTGATGAAAGCAGAAAGCACAACCGCTAATGCAACTGTTGGTTTACCAATAAAATTACAAATTACCGGTTTTAGTGGAGATTATGATGAAACGGCTGTTCGCTTTCATGGATCTGCTACTAACGCTTATGATATTGAATATGATGCGCGTAAAATTTTCCAAACTCCGGGTTATGTTGGATACCCAGGCGGATATAGCAAATACACAACTATCTCAACCAAAGGCGGAAATACAGATTATTCAATTAACAGCTTACCATATGCATTAACTCAAAATGCTGTTATTCCGGTATTGGTTAAAGTTATGGCCAGCGGCCAGTACACTATTAATGGTTTTGATATGCAATTATTACCTCCGGGTGCTTGCGTAACTTTAAAAGATAAATTATTAAATGTAGTACATAACATTAAAGCAAGTTCGTACGTATGCACTATTAATGATACAACTTCTGCTGCAAGATTTGAATTAACTGTTTGTGCAGATCTTACAACAGGACTTAATGATAACAGTACTGCTACTACAAGTATTGACGAATCTATTGTTATTACAGATGCTGCAAATGGTGTTTATGTAAATTTAAATTTTGATAAAAACACCAAAACAAGAATATCTGTAACAAATATTTTAGGTCAAAAAATAATTGAGAACAAACTTTTAAATACACAACAGGAAACTGTTTACTTAGGTTTAGAATCAAAAAATCAATTGTTATTTGTAACTGTTGAAACTGAAAATAATAAAGTAACTAAAAAAGTTATTCATTAATTTTTTATTGAATTAAAAGAATCCCGTTCAGGTTTATACCGGAACGGGATTTTTATTTTAGGTTTTTTACAATATTTGTATTTCTAATTTCGTTATAACAGCCGGCTTTGTTTATATTTGATCATGATTATTAGAAAATTACTTTGTTATTTATTGATTTTACCTTTTGCAATTTTCTGTCAAACAAAAACAGATGATGGAGAAGACTATGTAAATGATAATGTTTTAAAATATGATGATTACAATTATAAATCAACCATCAAAACTGTTCAGCTTCATGAAAGTGCCTGGGAGTTTGCAATGCCAATCATTGATCTAAATGGAAGCGAACAGATCGATCTTAATTTTGATGATCTTGAAGCTGATAAAAGACAATATTCTATTTCTTTTATACATTGCAATTCAGATTGGACACCCAGCGATCTGATGATAAGTGAATATCTTACCGGGTATTTTGATCTTAACATTATTAATTACACTTTTTCTACCAACACGCTTCAAAAATATATCCATTACCAGATCTTATTTCCACAGCAGAATTTAAAATTTACTAAAAGCGGAAATTATCTTGTTTACGTATATGCTGATGGAGATAAAAAAGACCTTGTGCTTAGCCGTCGCTTTTTAGTATATGATCCTAAAGTTATTCTCGCTGCTAATTTTCGTCAGCCAATTGGCGATAATGAGCAGTACAATAAACAACACATTGATTTTACCATCAATAATAGTGGTTATGATCTTACAAACCCTTATAAAGATCTGAAAGTAACCATAACGCAAAATAACCGTTGGGACAATGCTGTAACAGATATTAAACCCACATTTATGGGCGGTAATACACTTACTTATTCTTTAGACGATGCTTCAACATTTAATGGGGGCAATGAATTCAGATATTTTGATGCGCGAAGTGTTAGATTTTATTCAGAAAAAGTAAAAGAAATATATAAAGATGAAAATTTAAAGAACCATATAGTTTTGTATCCTGAACAATTACGTAACACAAAACCTTATTTATTTTATCCTGATTTTAATGGAAAATTCTTGATCAAAAATAACGATTTTAAAGGCAACCAAGATGTAGAAGCAGATTATGTTTATGTTGATTTTTTCCTTCCATACCTTAACCCCGAAACAAATGGAAATTTTTATGTTATGGGAAAATTAACCGATTGGCGTATGAATAAGGTCAGCAAATTAAATTATAATTATAAACGTATGGGCTATGAGGCAAAACTGTATTTAAAACAAGGCTATTATAATTATATTTATGTGTTAAGTAACGATGCTAATAAAAGTGGCGATGAAACCATTATTGAAGGCAATCATTGGGATACAGAAAACGATTATAATGTTTTTGTATATCACCGAAAGATCGGAACGTATTATGATCAACTGATAGGATACAAGAAATTAAACTCTTTAAAGAAGTAATTATTTTACCAGGATCTTTGGTTCAAGCATATCCATTATAGCATACTTAACACCTTCGCGTCCTAAACCGCTTTCTTTAATACCGCCATACGGCATCTGATCAAAACGTAATGTAGGCACATCGTTATGAATGATGCCACCAACTTCAATATTTTTAAAACAATGATCTAATTCGGAAACAGAATCTGTAAAAACACCACACTGTAAACCAAATTTAGAATCGTTTATTTTTTTAACAGCATCTTCGATATTGCCATTATATTTTTCAATGCAAATTACAGGGCCAAAAATTTCTTCTGCATTTACTTTCATTTTAGAAGTTGTGCCGGTTAAAATTGTAGGTTCGTAAAATGATTTTTTTCTCTTGCCGCCACATACCAATGTTGCGCCAGCTGCAACAGCCTCTGTTACC
>JBDSFC010000029.1:0-2912 GCA_039919745.1 Bacteroidia bacterium
GGTAGATAAAGTAGATGTGCAGTATGAATACCACTTTACCGAATTATTTAAAATGGAAAAAGTGTATAAAGGAAAAACGGTGATCTCTAATTTTAAAAATACTTTTGTAATTAATAAGAATTTCGAATTATTGGCTACACTTAACATTGTTGAGCAAAGTATAATAATGCGGAATAAAATTTACTTTTTTGGTGGAAGGATATTGAATATAGTTGATCTTGACGATCTTTAAATGCATAGATAACAAAAAAGTAATTGCTGCAAAATAATTGGCATAGTGTTTGTTAAATGTAGTTATGAAAAAAATCTTTGTCATTACTTATTTACTAATTCTTACTTTTTGCGTTAAATCACAATCATATGTAACTGCCACTGTTCAGGTAAGTAACCCACAACCATGTACTGTGTGTTGTACAGGTTCAATATCAGCCACACCTATTTCTTCTCTTTGCCCAGGTGCGCCAATTCAAATAGGAATACAATCTGCAGCAACCGGAACTTTGATTCAATGGGGCTTTCAAAATTTATATAATTTATGTAATGGCATATATACCGTTGTTGTAAGCGGCATGTCAGGTCCACCTTGTGATGGTATAGTTGTTTGTTATCCTTATTATCCCATTACAACGCAAATCTCGAAACGTACTCAAGAAAATTTTAAAGGAATAGCTGTTTACCCAAACCCAGCCAATGATATTTTAAATATCGGTTGGGATATTGAGTTTGAAAAAGATATTACGAAGGCTGAAATAATAAATAGTTTAGGCCAATTAATCATAGAAGAAGAAATTAGTTTTAAAAATAGAAATGCTTCTTTAAATACAAATGAGTTGCCAAATGGTGTTTATCTTTTGAATTTAAAAAGCGGGATTTCGACAAGCTCAGCCTCCGTTAGTAAACGATTTGTGATTGCGAGGTGAAAAATCCCTCTCCCAAATCCCCCTAAGCCCCTTTTACAAAAGGGGAATTACTGTGGGTGCTTATGCGTAAGAAAAAACAGATCAGTGAATATCAGTTAAATCTGTGTTCCATCGCCTAAAGGGAGATTATTTTTCGAAACCCTCTATTAGTTTTCGCCAATCTGCGGGTATTTCAATGCTGATCTTTTTTAAATAATCCATCGCTACTAAAATACCAATGCCTGACGCAACTTCGATTAATTGATCATTTACTTTTTTTACGATCGAATTATTTATAGTAATACTTTTTGTGCCCAACTTTATTATTTTAGTAAAACAATACACTTCATCTAAAAGATATAGTGGCGCAATATGATCTATCTCGGTTCTTGCGGTAATAAAACCTCTTTCATCCCAATTAATATATTTACTCAAAACCTGGTTAAAGTATTTTACACGGCCTAATTCAAAAAAACTAAGGTAGCAGGCATTGTTAACATGATCGAGCCTGTCAACATCGTTAAAGCGAAGCTGAATAGGTATTACATGTTTATAATCTTTAAATTTCATTATGCCTGGCGGTGTAAAAGTTCTTTCGCGTATTTTTTAAGATCTTCCTTTTTAGAGGCATTTGCATTTACTTTATTTAAAAAATCAATAGCTTGCAATGTATGTGTATCTGCTTCCTTCTTACATAGGTTTTTCAGGTCCAGATCATTATAAATATTTAAAACACCTTCTACTTTTTTAGCTGTGTCTTTTGTTTTCATAAATTTAGTAAGCGCTTTTTGTTGTTTTTCATCTGCAAGTTCCTGCGCTTTTAAAAACAAAAATGTTTTTTTATTAGCAATGATATCTCCGCCAATTTGTTTGCCAAATTTTCTAGAGTCTGTTGCAAAGGCATCTAAAAGATCATCCATTAATTGAAAGGCAACACCTAAATGTTTTCCAAAAGAGTATAAATTATTTTGATCTTCTTCTTTTGCATTGGCATTAATAGCGCCCATTTTTAAACTACAACCTAATAATACCGCAGTTTTATTAGTGATCATATCAATGTAATTAGCAACGTGAATATTATTCTGATCTTCAAAATTCATATCATGTTGTTGTCCTTCGCAAACTTCAATTGCCGTTTTATTTAAAAGACTATTTAATTTTTTAAATTCTTTAAAATCATAATGTTCTAAAACCTGTTTTGCTTTTATAAGCATCACATCACCACTTAAAATAGCAATGTTAGTATTCCATTTTACATGTACGGTTTCTTTATTACGACGCAATGGCGCAGCATCCAAAATATCATCATGTATCAATGAAAAATTATGGAATAACTCTACTGAGAGTGCTGAGTTTAAAGCAAACTTAGGATCTTTATCAAAAAGATCGCAGGCTACTAAAGCCAGTAGGGGACGTAATCTTTTTCCACCTAGCGATAAAATATAATCTTCTGGTTCGTAAAGTTCTTTTGGCGATCTGGAATTTAAATTTTTTCTATAGCCTTCAAGATGATCAATAAAAAGATCGAAAAGTGATTGATATTTATTCACGAAAAAAAATTAAGAGTTCTTTGCCACATCTAACAAATAAGTACCGTAACCACTTTTAGTTAATGGTGTAGCAACTTTTATTAATTGTTCTTTATTTATATAACCCATTTTAAAAGCAACCTCTTCAATACAACCGATCTTTAAACCCTGGCGTTCTTCAATTACCTGAACAAATTGTCCGGCTTGCATCAATGAAGGAAAAGTTCCTGTATCTAACCAAGCAGTACCACGATCCATAATAGAAACTTTTAATTTACCTTGTTTTAAATATTCTTTATTTACATCGGTAATTTCATATTCACCACGTGGTGATGGTTTTAAATTTTTAGCAATCTCAACCACTGAATTATCATAAAAATATAAGCCAGGTACTGCATAATTTGATTTTGGCTCATTCGGCTTCTCTTCAATAGATAACACATTATAATCTTTATCAAAATCAACAACGCCATAACGTTCAGGG
>JBDSFC010000039.1:0-3771 GCA_039919745.1 Bacteroidia bacterium
GCTCAAATAATTATATTCATTTGATTTAATGTTGTTGTATTGACTTAGGCCACTCCACAGAACCACACTACTGGAAATATAAAAATTTTGTGATAGAACTTCTGTATTGGCAAAAGTATTTGTAAAACGATCGATCGTTTGCCCGAAATTATAATTGTGTTGCGCGCCTGCATTTAAAGAAGGCAATATAGCGGCTTTACTTTGTGTGGTATTATTTTTATTGATCTCGGAACTTAAGGCTGCCTGGTTTAAAGCAATGTTGTGTTTTAATGCGTAATCAATACATTGTTGCAGATCCCATCCTGTTTGAGATGTTATTAGCATTGAACTTAAAACAAAAAAAGTGATCAATAAGGTTTTCATGGATACAATTAAAATATAAAATTAAATAAATTATTGCGGTAAAAGGTCTAAAAAGGTAAAACTTACACTAACGGCAAATTTTCATGTTTTGAATAAGAAATTAAGGGAGAATTTATTCGGCGTTTCGTTTAGCGGCCTTATTATTTAAGGTAATAACAAATAGCAGGAATACCAGGCTGGTGCTTACAATGGTAATTAAACTAAAAGTTGGTTGATTAAAGAAATAGGTTAATAACGACGCGCCAATTGTAATAATACTAAATGAATAAATGATTATAACGGTTTTAACATGGCTGTAGCCGCAATCTATTAATTTATGGTGTAAGTGATTTCTATCAGCGTTAAAGGGCGACTGACCCTTTAGCGCCCTTGTAATAAATACACGAAGGGTGTCAAGCAGGGGATAAATTAATGCCGCAATAGCAAAAACCGGTTTACTTACATTTACCCAAAACGAATCTAGTTTTTGTATTGGAAATTCGATCATTTTAATAGCGAGTATACATACGAACACGCCAATGACAAGCGAGCCGGAATCGCCCATAAAAATTTTTGCCGGGGAAAAATTAAAAATCAAAAACCCCATTAAAGCACCGGCAAGTGCAAATGATAAGGCGGCATACGGAAAATCATTAGCATAAATAAACCAGATCCCAAAAGCAGTGCTTGTAATAAGACCTATTCCTGCAGCTAAACCATCTACACCATCAATTAAATTAATGGAGTTAACCACTACAACGTAGGTAAAAATAGAAATGAAAACGCTTCCCCAAATAGGAATATCATATACCCCAAAAATTCCGTGCAGGCTGGTAATACGAATGTCGCCCATTAATACCAAAATTAAAGCGACTACAATGTGGGCAAATAATTTTTTTACAGGCGCGGTTCCAATAATATCATCTTTTACACCAACAAAAAATAAAATAAGGCTGGTAGCAACAATTAATTTAAATTCTTTTACAGATTCAAAAATGGTTTCGTAATGCACCATTTCATCAATGTTATACCATAATGAATAGGCGAACAAAGTACCCGCATATATGATAATACCACCAATGGTTGGGATAGAACCTTTATGAATTTTGCGTTCTTCGGTGGGCACATCAATTAAGCGCTTTAACACAGCCACTTTGATAAGCGCCGGTGTTGAATAAAGCACAACAATAAATGCCGTTAAAAAAACTAATATCAGTACTGTCATTTAAAAGTCGTAATATAAATTATAGATACTTGTGCGGATGCCTAAATATATATAATTAGTTTGATTGTTTAGGTTTGTAAAGTTATTAAAATTTTGCGCTCTTGAGGTTATTCCAATATTTACATTAAAATTATACGAAGGATTGATCAAATAACCAACTTTGGCATTTATAAGCTGATTGGTGTACAAATAATCCCCATTCAGAAGCAAATTTTGATAATTGTATTTTAAATTCACAAAAAAACGTTTCCATTTATAATCTCCTATAACTATTAGTTCTTTGCCGGAACCGGGAGTAAAGGCTAAATTTTGATTGTACTGAGAATACGATTGATTGGTTGTTGCGCCTAACGGACTCACGTAACTATTTTCATTCACATTATTGAATTCTGCCTGTAGAAATAAATTTTTAACACCAAATCCATCAAAATAATTAATGCCTGCCTGGTAACCAATGCCATTACCGTGTTGCTTGGTATTGCTCATATCATCGGCCATTACCTGCCCGTATATATTTAGTTTATCGGTTATTTTAATTTTAATATCGCCACCAATTAAAATATTGTTTTTATTGTTTAATTGATATTGAGGAAGGTTCGAATAAATCACAGGATTAAAATATTGCCAGCTAAGGTCTTGTTTGTTTCTGTCATCCGCTGCATGCCATATCATCCCCTGGAAAAACCCGATATTTAAAAATTTAGAAACGTTGATGCTTAAGTATTGAAAAGAAGCGGCTTTCTTTTGAAATAATCTTTCTGCATTTGGCGTAGGATGTTTTGAAGCGGAATCTAAATTCATAAGTGCAGCGTAAATATTTGTATAACTTACTCTGCCCTTAAACCATTGCTGCGTAATTCGCGCATAAGGATAATTAAAAGCGTTATCACTTAAAAGTAAAGAACGATATCCATTACCTATTTTATGTTTGCCGTGTCCTACTTGTATGTTTAAATTTTTTAATGGTTGAATAGATACAAATCCGGATGAAAAAGCGTAATCGTAACCGGTTACTTTAAAAGTCTTCCATCGGCCCTGTCCGGGTACTACGAGACTTACATTTGCCGCATTGGAAACATAGTTTGGGAAAACAGATTGGTTCTCTGCAAACATGGTTTCAAAATAAACTTTTGTACCAACGTAACCACTGCCAATAAAGCCGCGTGTATTTGTGCTCAATTTACGGTTAAGCGTATCGCTAAAATCTTTTCCTACTTCAAAATTTAAAATAGGATCGAGCCGTAATTTAAAATTTTCTTGTTTTGGCTCTATTCTAATAACATGTTTAAAGAAAAAAGCATCAAGCGCCTGGTCATCAACAATGTATTTAAAAATGCGATGCGTATCCGGAACATGAACATATTTTGGATTAAAAAAATGAATGTAGGGTTTTATACCGGAATGAATTGCCGAATCCTTTACAGCTAATGCCCTATCCGTAAGCAAAGAAAAATTATAATCGTTTGGCATGTTGTAGAACTGCGCCTTTAACGTAATCGAAACAAGAAGCAGGACAGTAAGAGACAAGACACACCTATAATTGTATGAAAATTTTGTGTTTAGCATTTTGTCCTGTATCTTGAATCCTTTTGATCTTTTGTCATTGAAATCACCAAACCTTCACATTCTCTTTTTTCTTAAAATCTTCGTAAACCTGTTTAATGCCTTCTTCAAGATCAATTGTATGTTTCCAACCCTGGCTGTGCAAAAAGCTTACATCCATTAATTTTCTTGGTGTTCCATCAGGTTTACTAAGGTCATGTTTTATTTCGCCGGTATAACCAACAATTTTTTGGATCATTAGTGCAAGATCTTTTATAGAAAGGTCAACACCGGTACCAATATTAACATGCTGCAAACCGTTATAATTTTGCATTAAATAAACACAGGCATCAGCCATATCATCTGCATGCAAAAATTCACGCATAGGCGAACCCGTTCCCCACATTTCTACAGAAGGTAGATTATTTTGTTTGGCTTCATGAAACTTACGGATCAGGGCTGGTAATACATGCGAGTTATTTAAATTATAATTATCATTAGGGCCGTATAAATTAGTTGGCATAACAGATATAAAATCACAATTATACTGCCTTCGGTAATTTTCACACATCTTAATGCCTGCAATTTTCGCAATAGCATAGGGCTCATTAGTATCTTCTAAAAAGCCACTCAATAAATATTCTTCTTTTAAAGGTTGAGGT
>JBDSFC010000041.1:0-5718 GCA_039919745.1 Bacteroidia bacterium
TCGGGGTTCGCTTCGCTACCGTGCTTCGCACCAAGCCCTGCGCATCCCTAACGCAACTGCATGAAATTTCGGGAAATGCGCCAGGGATGTGTAAGGTTTAGTTCGGGCGAGTTTTTCACTCGCCCAACCGGAGCGAAGCGAAGCCTGTAGCAGCCCGTTAAGGCGCCCAAATAATTAAATTTTGTTATAGGAATGATAAGAGGACTAACAAATATTAACAACCATAAAATAATATGCTTAAAAAACAATCGTTTAATGTTTTTATAAATACTTATTTTTACTTTTTACATATATGGGAAATTACATTTTTTTAGTTTTAGTTTTAGCCTCCTTTTTTGGCCTTAGCAAATTATTTACCAAAGCCGGTATAGAAAGCTGGAAAGCCTGGATACCTGTTTATAATTTTTATGTACTTGCTAAATTGCTTGATAAACCATCATGGTGGTGCCTTATCATGATAGTGCCCGGCGTTAATATTTTAATGTATGGTGTATATGGATTTAATGTTGCGCGTGCTTTTAACAAACCAAGTAACCAGGATCTTTTGTTTGCAGCGTTTTTACCTTATATCTTTTTTGTAAAATTAGGTTTTGACGAAACAGCCAAGTTTGTTGGTCTTTCTAAATTTAAAATTGAACCAAGCAAAATTATCAAGAACTGGGTAGATCCTATCATCTTTGCCGTTATTGCCGCTTCAATTATTCGCGGTTATTTTATTGAAGCTTTTACTATTCCCACTTCTTCATTAGAGAAATCTTTAATGGTGGGTGATTTTTTATTCGTAAATAAATTTGCTTACGGACCAAAAATTCCACAAACGCCTTTATCATTTCCATTCGCACATCACACCTTGCCATTATCAGAAACAAAAAAATCATATTTAGAATGGATCAAATTACCTTACATGCGCTTACCGGGTTTTGGCCATGTTGAGAATGATGACATTGTTGTATTTAATTATCCTGACGGAGATACGGTTGCATTAAAACAACAGAACCAGAGTTATTATCAAATTATACGCGATATAGTTGATAATGAAATGACAGAGTCAAAAGATAAAACATTAAGTAAAAATGCTGTTACAAGGCAGGTTTGGGAATATGTAAATACAAATAAAGAACAGTTTGGCGAAATTGTAAGCCGGCCTGTTGATAAACGTGAGCATTATGTAAAACGTTGCGTGGGAATTGAAGGAGATAATTTAGAAGTGCGCAATGGTGATGTTTACATCAATAACAAATTACAAAAAATGCCTGAAAAGGCGCAGCATCATTATTTTGTAAAATTAAAAGCGGCAAACGATTTTATTTCAGCGCAATATTTAGATGAGTTGGATGTATACATTACAGAAGCATTACGTGTTTCTGTTGGTTTATCGGATCAAAAACCTACTGTGTTCTTAGAACCATTTACAGGCGGTAACGGAAGATACATTCCTTTAAGGAATTTTGATTACAGCGCTTTTAAAAATACATTCACTACAAAAGATACTGCGGTATATTGTTTAAACATGACCGAGGCAAGCGCGGCGAAATTAAGAAGCGCGCCAAATGTTTACCAGGTATTTAAGCGAATAGATATTGATAATGCTTACGACAATGGCATTTTCCCTCATAACACAGCGTATCCGTGGAACAACGATAATTTTGGCCCGTTGTTAATTCCTAAAAAAGGTTTAACCCTGCCAATTGACACACACAATATTTGTTTGTATGAAAAAGTATTAAACACATATGATGATGGTATACACCAGGTAACTAAGCAAGGTGCGCAGGTTTTGTATGATGGCAAACCAATTACAAGCTACACTTTTAAACAGGATTATTATTTTATGATGGGCGATAACCGTCATAATAGTGCTGATAGCAGAAGCTGGGGAATGGTGCCATACGATCATATTGTAGGTTCACCCTTCTTTGTTTGGTTTAGCATGAAGTATTCTGAAAACAATCCTATTAGCGGTAAATCAGTGTTAGGATCTTTATTTAAGAACAGTAAAGAAGGTAAATTCAGATGGGAACGCTTTTTGTGTTATGTAGATGATGGTAACTTACATTCAATAAAGATCCCATTTATTGTAACCATTTTGTTGATTTGGGGTTTAAATAAGTGGAACAACCGCCGCAAATTAAAACAAAAAACATCGACCAAATAAAAAACATATTTGATTTTGTAAAAAAACAAACCTGGTTTTTTGCGGCTTTAATTGCCCTGTTGTCGTTTATTGCTTTAAGAAAATTTATTTTCGATATCCGTAAGGTAAATAATATGGATATGCAGGAAACCTTTTATAAGGGTGATGTACTATTGCTTAAAAAATTCAGCAATACCTTTAGCACCAACGATATTATTTATATTGAATTTCCCGGTAAAGACTCTACACAACCAACTACTTATTTTTTTCAACGCTTAATTGGCCTGCCCGGTGATAGTATTGAGATAATTGATAAAGTAGTTTATATTAACGGTATGGCTATAGAAGATACATCATCGCTTAAACACAACTATCATATTAAAACGGTAAATATGAAAATGGATAGCGTAAATAAAAAACTATACAATTTACCGGAAGGCAGCCCTATTTCAGAAAAGAACGATTACAGTTTTTCTATTACAAAATATAAAGCGGACAGTTTAAAACGCTTGTCAGAAATAGAAGTTGTGGAATTAGAAATGGAACCAAAAGGCAGTTCTGATCTTTCCTGTTTTCCTGGCTCTGTAAATTATAAATGGAACATGGATAACTATGGTGCGCTTTATATTCCAAAAAAAGATGATATTATCAGGTTAGATACCACCAATATTGTGTTATACAAAAAACTAATTCAACTTTATGAAAAGAATACGTTACTTATTAAAGGCGATAGTATTTTTATAAATGATGTTTTAAGCAGAACTTACACAGTAAAAAGAGATTATTATTTTATGTTGGGCGATAACCGCGATAATGCCAACGACTCGCGTAAATGGGGTTTTTTACCGGATAATTACATTGTTGGAAAAAGCATTCGGCTGATAAAAAAAGTTAAACAATGAAGAGTTTATTAAGTTCTGCTTATTGGCCAAACCTGCATTATTTTTACTACCTATTAAATTCAGATACTGTTACAATTGAAAGCCAGGAGAATTATCATAAACAAAGTTACCGCAACCGGACACAAATTTTAGCTGCTAATGGAAAGTTGGATCTTTCGATCCCGGTAAAAAAATTAAACACAAAAGAACTTATAAAAGATATTGAGATCTCTTATAGCGAGAATTGGCAAATTAATCATTGGCGAGCCATTACAAGTGCTTATAAAAATTCACCCTACTTTGAGTTTTTTGAAGAAGACTTAAATTATTTTTATTCTAAAGAATTTAAATTTTTAATTGAATACAATACAGAGCAACTAAAATTGATCTTCAAATTATTAAAACTAAAAAAAGAAGTTTTTTTTACCAACGCATTTGAAAAAGAACCCAATTATTTAGATCTTAGAAATTCCATCCACCCAAAAATTGAGTTTAAAGAAGATGCGAATGTTTCTACTCGTTTAGAAATTCCCTATTACCAAACCTTTGAAAGTAAATTCCCTTTTCATCCCAATTTAAGTATCCTCGACCTGCTATTTAATAAAGGGCTGGAGACGGTTGAGTATTTGAAGGTTTAACCACAGAGGAACTGAGAACACTGAGAAAATGTTAATTTTTTCAACCACATAGAAACATAGAAAAGAATGCAGCTAAATGCCTGAAAGGCTCTCATATATTTTCTTCGCAAGCGAAGAAAATTCTATGCTTCACTGTTAATTAAAATTTAAACAAAAAATAACCTATGTCTATGTGGTTAAATTTTGTTTCATATTTCCAATTGCTTTTTAAATAAAGGGCTGGAGACAGTTGAATACCTGTCTGCTTTGAACCACTGAGAAACAGAGTCACAGAGAATAAAAAGACCTTGTAACTCTGTGTTCTTAGTGCCTCTGTGGTGAAAAACTTGCACTATATTCACAAAATTTGTACATTTAATCTATCATTAAAACAAAGAGCATGATCAAAAAAATTACACTTGCCATTGTGGCCATTTTTTTATTTGGAGAAACGTTTTCTCAAACTTCATACACCTACACAGGTGTATATACCGGTAAACCAAGGTTCCAGGTACTTACAAAGCGTAATAACGTTACATTAGGAATAATAAACATTGAGCTCTTTCCTAACATCGCTTTACACCATACCCGTAATTTTGATAGTTTAGTAAGCAAAGTGTTTTTTGACACCACTGCGTTTCACCGTGTAATTCCGGGATTCGTAATTCAAGGTGGAGATCCTAATTCAAGACACGGACCTAAGCCAACCTGGGGTTATGGCCAGGCAAGCCAGCCAACCGTTAATGCAGAATTTTCAGTAGCTAAACATTTAAGAGGTACTCTTTCTGCTGCACGCGATGCTAATATTAACAGTGCTACTTCGCAATTTTTTATTTGTCATGCTCCGGCGCCATCACTTAATAATCAGTACTCTATTTACGGGCGTGTAACATCGGGTATTAATTACGTAGATACTATTGTGAATGCGCCAAGAGATGGAAATGATTGTCCGTTCACAAAAATAGAAATGTTTATCACTTATATTGGATCGAATGATACCATTCCAAACCCTCCGGTATTAACTGCTCCTGTAAATGGTGCAACCGGTATTGATACAATAGCACAGGTATTATTAAAATGGAATGCGCAAAGCGACGGGATTATTTACACAATGGATCTTTCAACCGATTCAACTTTTGCAACAGGAACTACCACCTTTAAAACAGCAAATTTGTTATATGTAACGGCTGGCAACTTTCCGCATAACACAAAATATTTTTGGAGAGTAAAAACCAATAATGGTGGTCATTATAGCGTATACTCGCCTGTTTTTAATTTTAGGACCTCTGCCCCATTAAACGATGTTGGTATTAAGAACCAAAGTTTAGCAGCAGAGCAACCATTAATTTATCCAAACCCAAGCACAGGTAAATTTACTTTTTCAAACATTCAAAAAGGAAGTCTTATAGAAGTGTTTGATATTAGTGGAAAACTGATCCATAATTCTGTTGCAAAAGATAACGCTGCACTTATTGATCTTGAAGGAAAAGATAAAGGCGTTTATTCTTATAGAATTACAAATGCTAAACAGGAAGTAGCGCATGGAAAGTTGATCGTGAAATAGTAGAATAAGAACATGGAAATCATTATGAAAAAAAGCATCATAACTATTTCAATTATTTTACTAAAAATTGGTGGATTATTTGCGCAAACTTTTATTTCGGGTGGACAGGTAAGTGGTTTATGGACTAAAGCTAATTCGCCTTACATTATTAATGGAGCAATTATTATTGCTAATGGCAGCAATTTAAGTCTTGAACCTGGCGTAAAAGTTGATTTCCAAGGAAGCTATAAATTTTTAATACTTGGCTCGTTACAGGCACTTGGAACAGTAAATGATTCAATAATCTTTACCGCAACTAATCATTCTACAGGATGGTTAGGTTTTAGATTGGACAGCACATCAATTTCGAATGATTCATCACGATTTGCATATTGTCGTTTAGAATATGGTAACGTAACCGCAGCTACTTATCCTGATAACGAAGGTGGCATGTTTAAGATCATTAATTTTCCTAAAGTCCGCATTTCAAATTCAAGAATCACAAACTGTCAAAGCTTGACATGCGGTGCGATTTGTTGCAGA
>JBDSFC010000062.1:0-6867 GCA_039919745.1 Bacteroidia bacterium
ATAAAAGTCGCCGCTCACAATATCTTTTGGTTTAAAGAATAAAAAATAATTCTTCAGATTACTGTTTAATAATTTGTCGCTTGCCAATAACGCTTTTTGAATACGTTGCGCGTAATTGATACTGTCAACAATTTCTTTTTGTTTTTCTTCAATTAATTCTTTTTGTTCAACCACTTCAGCAGTTCTTTCAGCAACAATAATTTCCAATTGTTTTTGTTGCGCGCGTAATTGCGCTGTACGCCAATTGATCACTAAATAAATCAAACCAATTGCAATTCCAACATATAAGAAATAGGCTAACCAGGTTTTCCACCAGGGTGGATCGATCACAAATTTATATTCCAGTACATTGCTCCATTTTTGCGACAAGCCCATGGCCTTTACTTTAAAAGTATAGTCACCAAAAGGCAAATTACTGTATAAAGCTTTATTATCTGTTGTTGCGGGACTCCAGTCTTTATCAATTCCATCCAACATGTATTGGTATTCTATTTTATCAGGTGCTGACCAATCAATCGCACTAAAATGAAACGTAACATGATTAAGGTAATAAGGCAATTCTAAATTTTTTGGATAATTATAAAATCCTTCAAGGCTGTCAAATCTTACTTTTTCTAAACTCTTTTTTATTTCATCACCAACGATCATAGGATGTCCGGACCTTATAGAATCCTGCAATGCATAAAAATCAATAAAGGTTTGTTCAAGCTCTATGCTGTTTAACTGTATCACTGGAATATCAGAAGAAAGTTTAAAGGTATTAAGATCCAAAGTACTTAAGGCTTTGTCATTGCCCCACCATGCGTTATTCTTACTGTCAATTAATGCGGCATTAGGAAAAAAGTTATTTGCTTTTAATCCGCTTGAAGTTGTATACACTTGCACGCGATATGAATTAATTTTGGTGGAATCTTTTGTTGTTGTGTCTTTAACAACATAGTTCAATCCATTTTCTGTGGCTACCCACAAATTATTTTTATCATCTTCAAGAATAGAATTAATAATGTTATTACTTAAACCATCTTTATCTGTGATCTTTAAAAACTCAACCTGTCTTGCACATAAGGATGCTTTATCCAACATGTACAAACCCTTACCATCAGTACCAAACCAAATGTCGCCTTTTTTATCTTCAAAAATTGTTTTCACATAATCGTTACCAAGACCTTGTTTTTTTGTGTAGTATTTAAAAAACTCACCATCAAAACGACAAGCGCCTCCACCATCTGTGCCAAACCAAATGTTGCCACAATTATCCTGGCGCATACATAAAACAGTATTATTACTTAGGCCTTCGCTTTCAGAAAATGTTGTGAACGATACACCATCAAATTTTGAAACACCATTACCGTCTGATCCAAACCAAATGTTTCCATTACTGTCCTCTAACAAAGAAAAAATATAGTCGCTGCATAACCCTTGTTGCTCAGTATAATTTGAAAATGTTTTTCCATCAAATTTAATTACACCACCACCATCAGTACCAAACCATAAATTGCCTGCTTTATCAGCAAGAGCAGCTTTTATATAATTACTTGTAAAGCCTTCTTTTTCGGTGAGGTGCATAAAGTTTTTTCCATCGTAAGAAATAATACCATCGCCATAAGTACCAAACCAGATCGTACCGTTCTTATCTTCCGAAATAGATCTTACTGTGTTATTTCCTAAACCTTCTTTACCGGTGTAATGCGTAAATAATTTTCCATCATAGCGGTTAACACCGCCACCATAAGTGCCAAACCAAATATTGCCGGCCTTATCTTCGTACATGGATTTTACATAGTTATTACTTAATCCTTCCTGGCCAGCAAAATGTGTAAATGTTTTTCCATCAAAACGATTGGCACCACCACTGTATGTACCAAACCAAATGTTACCTAATTTATCCTGCAAAATAGAAAGTACAGAATTGTTGCTTAAGCCCTGTTTCTCCCAATATTGTTTAAATGATTTTCCATCAAATAAATTTACCCCACCTTCATCTACACCAAACCACAGGCCACCATCTTTATCTTCAAACATGGAAAGTACAATGTTATTACTCAAACCTTCGTTCTCAGAATACGTAGTAAATGATCTGCCATCATACTTGCTTAAACCGCTGCCGTTGGTGCCAAACCACATGTTGCCATTCTTGTCTTCTAAAACGCATCTTACAGAGTTGTTACATAAACCTTCTTTCTCGGTATAATAAGTAAAATCTTTTCCATCGTATTTACAAGCACCACCACCATTGGTGCCAAACCAGATGTTACCTTTTTTATCCTGTATAATTGAAAGGACTGTGTTACTGCTTAAGCCTTCTTTTTCTGAAAAACGTGTAAATGTTTTACCGTCATATTTACAGGCTCCGCCACCTTCTGTACCAAACCATAAATTCCCTTCTTTGTCTTGCAATATTGAGAGAACAATATTATTACTTAAGCCTTCTTTTTCTGTGAAGTGAACAAAAGTACGTCCATCATATTTACTTACACCGCCTTTGGTACCAAACCAAATGTTGCCATTTTTATCAGAGATAATAGCGTTAACATAGGGTGAGTTCATGCCCTGGTCAACATCTAAATATTGCAAATTGCAAATAGTAGCATCTTTAAAACGCGGCGGCATTGCTGTTACAGGAATTGGCTGTTTACATGAAATGATTTTTCCGTTGGCAGGCGCTTTTTTTGGCAGGCCAAAAGTATCGGTACCGGGAGCTATAACCGTTAGTTCTTCGGGTACATTAACCACAAAAGGTTCGCCAACAGGATATACGTTGGTATTGGTAGGTAAAATAAAAGGGCTGGTAACATTTAATATTTTTGGAGAGCCTGCTGTTACAGGCATTGCCACGGCACGGCGCACACTTACCAGGTTTTTTTTTGCCTCAATTAAAGAATCTGTTTTTTTAGTTTTAGCCTCAGCGGCATTGGAAGCCTGTTTGTTATTACAAGCGCAAAATATCAGGAAGAAAAAAAAGTAAAGACTATTTTTTAACAACTGTTTATACATGTTACCAGTTAAAGATATAGAAAAAAACTGCAATATAAAACCCGAAGATACAAAGCAATTTAAGATACGAAAATTTTATATATTCAGATTTCTACGGGGAAGGTAATTTAGACGACAAAGGTTTGAAAATTTAGGAGTTTCCGTTTTAAAACGTACCGAAAACAGCTTCAAAATTATATACCGTATCTTTAACGCCGAAACAAATTTTAAAACACAATATGCCTTTTTCAAAACTTGGTTTATCTTCTCATTTAATAAAAGCACTGGCTGCGCAAAACTATGCACAACCTTACCCTATTCAGCAGCAAGCCATACCGGCTATTTTAAATAAGCAGGATCTGTTAGGTATAGCACAAACTGGGTCGGGTAAAACGGCCAGTTTTGTTTTACCTATTTTACAATTAGCTCAAAAACAAGCCGTATCAAAAAACAGGCACATTTCGGCGCTGGTATTAGTACCAACAAGGGAATTAGCCATACAGGTAAATGAAGTTTTTGCCACATTTTCATTGGCTTTGCCTGAAAAAATAAGAACAATGGCCGTTTATGGCGGTGTTTCTATTAACCCACAAATGATAAATTTACAAGGTGTAGAAATTTTAGTAGCCACACCCGGTCGTTTATTGGAATTGGTAGAATCTAAAGCGGTGCATTTATCAGACACAAAAATTTTAGTGCTGGATGAAGCTGATAAAATGCTCAACCTTGGTTTTAAGGAAGAGATGAACAGGATCTTTGCATTACTTCCAAAAAAAAGACAAAATTTATTATTCTCTGCCACGTTAAGTGAAGATGTAAATAATATTAATGAAATTTTACTTCGCGAACCTGTCGTTATTAAAATAGAAGAAGAAACAAATAACATTGATCTCATTTCTCAACTTGGTTATTTTGTGGAAGAAGAAAGGAAAGGTCCACTGTTACGTTATTTGATAAAACACAATGGCATGCAACAAGTATTAGTATTTACTTCTTCTGTTTTTAAGGCAGATGTTGTTGCAGATAAATTACGCAGTAACGGTATTAAAGCATCGGCAATACACAGTAAAAAAAGCCAGGGTGCACGTGAAGAAGCCTTGAACAAATTTAAAAGCGGTAAGCTGCGCGTGTTAGTTGCTACCGACCTGATGGCGCGTGGTATTGATATTAAATTTTTACCGCACGTTATTAATTACGAATTGCCGCGTTCACCAAAAGATTATATCCACCGTATTGGAAGAACCGGCAGAGCTGAATCTCCGGGTGAGGCCATTTCTTTAATTACACCCGAAGACCAACATCATTTTAAGATCATCCAGAAAAAAATGGGAAAATGGGTAACCATGATTGATTCTAAAGATCTTGATCTGCGGGGATATTAAAATTGTTTTATCTTTGATAAGAAATCTAAGTGAAGAATTAAAAAATAAATTTTCCAAAGGCCAGGAATTAAATAAACTATTACATGAAAGAAAAGCTACAAGAAATATATGATGGTTTAAAAGAAAGATTAAAAAGTCCATTTCTTTTAACATTTATTTTTGTTTGGGGGCTTCATAATTGGGAATTTGTGTATTCACTTTTTACATTTAATTCCGAAATTCCATATGTAACGAGAATTGCATTTCTAAAGGCATATTTAATAGTCCACAATTATACTGAATTACTATGGCTTCCTTTAGCTTGGACATTCGCTTCAATTGGACTATATTTTTTCGGCAGTTTTCTCTCCGAAGGGATCAATTTAATTTACAATAAATGGATAAGAACATGGTTATACTTGGTTATTGATAAAAATAAATTAAAAACAGAAGATGATTACAATTCATTAGAATTAAGAAGAAAAAAATTACAAGAATTAGTTTTTGACTTGAGAAGGAAAGAAGAGGATGCTGCTTTAAAACTTAAAACCGTAGATGAAATATTAAATAAGACAATTGCTGAACAAAGAGATGAAATAGCTAAATATTTGTCGCAAAGTGTTGATAGGGAAAAAAATATTGCTGACAAAATCATTGAGATAGAAAACAATAAAAAAGAAAATGAAAATATTAAAGAAAGTCTGGAAAAATCAAAATTATCTTTAGAGGTATTACAAGTAAATTATGATGAACTTCAATCTTTTAAAACTTGGGCCGAAAGAAATCGACCTTACCTTTTTAATACGTGGCGCGATCGTGATACAAATACTAAATTTAACGAGTTAATAAAAGACAAGTCAGACTTACAATTAAATGATATAATTGATGGTAATTGGATCTTAAAATATACTCGAAAAATTAACAGTACTTTGAGTACTGGCAGTGAGAAAGTTACAATCGATAATTTTAATAGTTATTTTGCTAATGATAGGCATGTATTTAATTTATCAAACATTTCAATTAATATTGCTACAAAAAAGATTACCTTTTCAAAAATAAAATTAGATGGAAATTTACACGCCGATGAAGATCTAAACATAATTAACGATTCTTTAATAACCGGGCATGATTCTGGTGGGTATACTTTGGAATACAGAAGAGATTTATAAAAACCCTAAAGATTTTTCATTGCCAATTTACGAGTCATCGAAGCTAATGCTCTTGTAGTTCAAACAGAACTAAATTTTACCGAATGACATGCTTGAAAAAGTGAAAACCTGCACATCATTAGCAAATATTGTAATGACAACTATATTATTAAAAGATTTTATTAAGACAGGGAAATTTGGTACAATATCAATTGGCTCAACAAAAACAGATATCCGCTGACAGCATAATTCATGTAAATTTGCAACTTACCAAATACATACAACTTTTAAAAACCATTACACGCGTTGCATTATTGATCTCGATATTTGGTTTATTAATAAGTTGTATTTTAATGTTCGTATACGGTAAAATTTCTTGCGGAAATCATAGTGATGTATCTATTACAATAATTTGGTATTCGCTCATGTTTTCATTATGGGTAATAATTTGTTCTTTTTTTGCGCTATTACTTTTTACTATTTATCGAAAAGTGTCTAAGGAAAAAGTCTGGGAATATATTAAGCAAGAAATTATTATGTTTATAATAGTAATTATTGGCATGACTATTTTGCCATTACTCACAAATTATGTTTTTGTTTAAACAACTATGAAAATCAAACAGATCGAAATTTTATCTAATGACTTGATCGAAACTGAAGAGTTTTATGCAGGAAAATTAGGATTGAACATTAAAGATAAGACTGATCTTAAAATTTCTTTTATTGTTGGAGAATCTGTTTTAATTTTTTTGAAAACAGATATAAAAAAGCCTGTTTATCATTTTGCATTTAATATTCCCAACAATCAATTAGCAGAAGCTGAGCAATGGCTCTTACAAAGAACTTCTATTATACAATACGAAAATAAAAATGTGATCGATTTTCAAAACTGGAACGCGAAATCCTTATACTTTTTAGATAATAATGGTAATGTATTAGAATTTATAGTGCGCTTTGACCTTGAAAATAGTTCTCCTAAAACTTTCAGAAGCTCCGGCATTTTATCCATCAGCGAAATGGCCCTGGTAACAAATGATGTCGAAGAACTCGCTACAAAACTGATAAATGAAAACAAATTTTCTTATTTCGATAAACAAATTCAGGGTAAGAATTTTTCTGTGCTTGGAGAAGATGAGGGTTTATTAATTCTTGTAGACTCAGAAAGAAATTGGTTCCCAACAGATATAAGGTCTGAAAAATTTCCTGTAAAATTGTTAATTGATGCGAATAATAATTTAACCGAACTGGAATATAAATAATAAAGTTGTTATTTTCCTTTCATTAAATTGATCAAAAAAACAGCCGGAAAAGGACTCGATGAAAAAAAAATAAAAAACTTCCCTTCCCCGGTTGTAAAAATAAAAAGATCGACGTCTCTTTATTCT
>JBDSFC010000475.1:0-4790 GCA_039919745.1 Bacteroidia bacterium
ACTTTGGGACGCTGATAACTATTATTTAAAAGATAATAACCAGGAGGCAGGTTTATTTTTAAGAAATAATTTTGAACTTTTTCAACAGCATGAACCTTCGTTTATTCAAAACCATTTTGCAGAAGAAAAACAAATTAAAATTATTTCAGTACCAAAACAAATTGGCCAGGCACAGGTTGTAAAACAAACCATTCAAAAGTATATTGATGATAAAATTCCGTTAGATAAAGTAGCTATTGTTTTGGCAAATGAAAAACTGCTGTGGCCTGTATTACAACAATTACCCAGCGAAGTAGAATATGTAAATATTACAATGGAGTACCCTATACGTTATACTTCAACTTATAGTTTAATTGAACAACTTTTACAATTGCAGGTTAGTTTCTCAAAACAAAACCGCCAGCAAAAAACCATTTATCATAAAGACCTTGTTGCATTATTGCGCCAACCAATTTTTGCGAGTTATTTAACAAGCAAGAACAAAACGCTTTCTGTTTCAAAAATAATTACGCAAATAACGGATAGGAATATTTCTTTTATCTCCTCAAAAAATTTATTTCAATTATTTAATGCAGAAAATAACGAGTTGTTGAATTTATTGCAGCCTTTATCTGTAAGTGTTTTGTGCCAGCAATTATTAATTTTACTTCAAAACATTAAAGAGATCTTTATTGCGCAAACGCCAACTAACCAATCGAGTTTAGAGTTAGAATATTTGCAGATAATTATTAAGAATTTTAATCGCTTAACAGAACTCATTCAAAAATATCCGCACTTTAACGATATACAATCACTCAAACAATTGTTTAACCAGGTAGTGGGTAGTACTTCCGCGCCTTTTATTGGCGAGCCCTTACGAGGTTTACAAATTATGGGTGTTTTAGAAACGCGCACCTTGGATTTTGATCATATTGTTTTGGTGAATGTAAATGAAAGTGTGTTGCCTTCCGGTAAAACAGTTAATTCTTTTATTCCGAACGATCTTAAACGCGCTTTTGGTTTACCATTGTATTTAGAAAAAGATGCTATTTACGCTTATCACTTTTACCGTTTATTACAAAGAGCAAGTGATGTTGTAATAACTTACGATAGCGAAACAGATACCTTTGGTAAAGGTGAGAAAAGTAGGTTTGTAACGCAATTACAATTAGAAATGGCGGTTACACATCCTAATATAAAGATCACTGAAGAAGTTGCTTTGTATTTTGAATTTCCAAAAGAACTGGATAATGTAATTACAATAAATAAAGATGACGAGATCTTAGCGCCAATTTATAATAAAGCCATTAGTCATGAAGAATTCGGGGCTTTATCTCCTTCGGGATTAATTACTTTTAAAGAATGTCCACTTAAATTTTATTTCCGTTACAGTGCTAAATTAAAAGAAACCAAAGAAGTAGAAGAAAGCGCAGAGGCTAATACTTTTGGTTCTATTTTACATTTAAGTTTAGAAAGTTTATATAAAGAACAGGTTGGTTTTATTTTAAAAGAAGAAGAACTCAAAGAAAAAATTAAGCTAGTAGAAAGTACTGTTCACAATAGTTTCACCACTTTTTTTGATAATCCTGATATTGTTGGAAAAGGAATTCTTCAAAAAGAAGTTATAAAAGTATACGTTGAAAAACTAATAAAAAGCGACATCGCATTCGTAAAGAAACTAAAAAAAGAAAACCAGTTCTTAACTTTAAAGAATCTCGAACAGGAATTTTCGGCGCCCTTACAAATAAATATTAAAGGGATTTCAACAACTATTTACATTAAAGGAAAAATTGATAGAATAGATTCGTATCAAGGCAAAACGCGCATCATTGATTTTAAAAGCTCCATAAAAGCCAGCGATAAATTTGATTTTACTTCCTTTGAAGAACTATTCTCAAACACTGATTACAATAAACAGTTTCAATTGATCATGTATGCCTGGCTGTTACATAAAAATAATTATTGTCCTGCAGAACAGATGCAGCCCTGCATTATTCCATTCAAGAATTTTTTAGAAGAACCGAAATACCTGAAGCAAAATAAAACCCAAATGATATTCACGCTTGAGTTTTTAAATGATTTTGAGAACAAACTGAGGAAATTTATTGAAATTATTTTTGATGAAAGTAAGCCTTTTTCACAAACAAATGACGATGATCTTCATGCTTACTGCCCATTTAATACGATCTGTAATTTTGCGGTGAAATAAACAATACTTCACTTATTGTTTGATAATTTTTTTAGTCTCGATAATTTTATTATCCTTAATTAAATTTAAATAATAAACTCCATTTGCCAGCTCTTCAATATTCAGATGTTGCTTTTTATTATTAAGATTGAACTGTTTTACTTCCTGCCCTAATACATTTACAATTTTAATTTGAGTATTTTCAATTGTAAATCCTTCATAAGGTATTTCAATACTTAATATCCCGGTATTAGGATTAGGTAAAATATAAATATTTGTAAAAGAAAAAACATCTTTAAAAATGCCCGTGCAGAGGCTAACCGTAACTGTTTCATTAACTGAAAAAGTACAACCGCTCTGACTTATTCCGGTTACAGAATAGGTTGACGTTATTGAAGGAGTAACTATAATGGATTGTGTTGTTACACCTGAGTCCCAGGTAAAGCTTGTTGCGCCGCTAATTGCGAGTGTTGAAGTTTGACCGTTACAGATCATATTTGCACTTGTTGAAATTACCGGAGAAGGGTATAAATATACATATACCAATGCTGAATCTAAACATCCGTTCGAATTAGTGTGCAGAAAATAATAGCTGACGGATAACGTAGGTGATACAACAATACTTTGACTATTGATCGCGTCCCAGGTATATGATGTGGCACCAACGGCAGATAGTGTAGAGCTACTACCAACGCATATTGTTGATGGATTTACAGATACAGTAAGCTGAATGGGAGAAGAGATCAGAACTGTTACCGTAGCCATAGCGCTACAGCTTCCTAATGAGGATACGAAAATATAGTTTCCCGACATACCTGGCGATACATTAAATAAGGTCCAGTTAAGCGGTGCGATAATGGGGCCACTTGGGCCTATCCAGGTATTTGTTGAACCAATATCGGTTGTGGCATTCAAAACTAAATTACCGCCAGAACATATTGGCGAGTTACCTGAAGCGGTAACATTTGGTGTTGGATTAATTGTAACAGCGGCTTCGTTTGAAATAGACGTTAAAGATGCTGCTATACAGGTTTTTTGCAGAACATAATAATAAACGCCCACAGTTAATGTTGGCGTTACATAATTAGTAGTGTTAGCGCCAACACCACCAATTACGTTGGTATAAGGCCCCCCGGGGTTTAAAGAAACCTGCCATTGGTAATTGAAACCTGTTCCGGAGCCACCGCCGATAAAATTTACAGGCACTGTTGTATTAGAACAAGCGCTGATCGATGCTGTAACAATATTACCATATAAAACACTTGTGCAAGGCGAGTTATTTACAAATTCATCCGCCCCAATATCCGGAACCGTTGTACTTCTTAACTGATAATCTATGTCTGTATTCAATCCGGCAATAGGTATACCATTATTATCCAGTGCAGGGTTGGCAGAAGTTACAAGATGCAGATCTGTTGGTGAAACAAATACCGGCGCAACATTATATGAGCTTAAATTATTTCCAAAACTGCTTTGTAAAGAAGTTAAATTGCTGAGATTAATTCCTAGTTTCCAGGCAAGCATTGGATTATTTCCGGTTCCACCAACATAATAATCATTATAATTCATAACCGTATAATTGCTGGCAGTAATGGTTGAATAAACGCTGTAACAAACATCAGTTGATGAGTTAGCATGATCATATGTATTAGAAAAAATATTATTACTTAGTTTGATCTCAAAAAAAGAAGTGGTGAAAGAACCTGTAGCTAAAAATGCTGATGAGCCTGTTGCACCTGATGTGCTGTTATTGGACCCTGATAAACTAACACTGTTATTATTGATATCAATATTGCCGGCGTCTTCCAAATAAATACCAACCGGCCATGAAGTATAGTTTGTGGCCGCGTAGCTTTTGATATCATAGATCATATTATTTTCAAATCTTAAACCACTGTATTGGCCAACATTAATATACATACCCTGGGCTCCGAATCCTCCGGGATAAATATTTTTAACGTCGTAAATGAAGTTATTCTTAAATACACCGCCTTTGGTATCAATGCCAATAGACATGCCCCTCGCAAACGTAAAACTAGGGCCACTAATAGCTCTTATGGTGTTGTCCGATACCGATAGGCTCAGCGTTTCGCTTGTCATCAAACCATTCGTTAAACAGTTCTGGATTAAATTATTATTCAATTTTAAGCCTATTACTTTTCCTACATTTATACCAACATCACTAATACAATCAATTGTTGGTGTGCTTGTGGCCGGCCCAACGGTATTTGAATTAATTGTTAGAACATCTATAGCTGCCGTAACAGCGTTAACACCAAACACCCTAATAGCTTGCGATGCCCTAAATACCCGGTTAAATGATATATCAATACTGTCATGATTTCCTCCAGTATTAAAATTTCCATCAAGGCCGGCAAAAATCCCTGCTGCGGCAAGAGCGGGCGCGCCGTATACGTTAACTTGTTTTATCGAGCCTCTTTTGCAACCAAGAGTTGGGGCTGAAGAGGCGGCAAGAAAAACAGTGGCATTTGTATTAGTGCCGGTATAAGCGCCTCTAATAGTGATTCCATTTCCGGAACCGTTATTACCGTTAAGCGTAAAAAATTTTGTATCAAGAAATCTCAAAACCGAAGTTGCATTCACATTCCCGGTAATGTTTACA
>JBDSFC010000178.1:0-6887 GCA_039919745.1 Bacteroidia bacterium
TTACACCGGTTATAAGCAGTAATACCACTTATTATGTGGTGAATACTTCCACTAACGCCCCGGTGTTTGGCGCAGCAACCAATACTTCTATTGGCGCGGGTGCAAATTATAATAATGCCGGGCAATACGAGATCTTTGATGTGAACCAACCCTCTACTTTAAAAACAGTGGTTATGTATGCCAGCACAGCAGGTAACAGAACTATCGAGTTAAGAAATTCAGCGAATGCATTAATAACAAGTACGGTTGCCAACTTAGCAATTGGGGCTAATACAGTAAATATAAATTTTGCATTAACTCCTGGCACAGGTTACAGACTAGCATTATCAGCAGCTTCTGCTATTAATTTATTTCGTAACAGTGCGGGCGGTGCTTACCCATATAATATTGGTGGTATGGTAAATCTTACCGCTTCAAGTGCCGGTGGTGGCTATTATTATTTCTTTTATAACTGGCAGGTACAAAAAAACAATTGCACCAGTTCACCAATTGCAGTAACAGCAACGGTTAACACGCCTCCGACCTTAACCGTTAACTCTGCAACTATTTGCGCAGGACAAAATGTAAATTTAAATTCAAGTGCTGCAACTACTTATACTTGGTCTACTGGCTCTAACGCGCAAACTATAAATGTTAGTCCTGCAAGTACAACAGTTTACAATCTAAGCGCAAGCAATGGCCCGGGCTGTAACTCTACAACTTCTGCAACAGTAACAGTAAATTCAAACCCGGTAGTTTCGGTTAACTCTTCTACAATTTGTGCAGGACAAAGTGCGAACTTAACTGCTATTGGTGCTACATCGTATTCCTGGAGTTCAGGACAAAATGTTGGAAATATTTCTGTTAGCCCGAATGCTACAACAACGTTTACTGTTTATGGAACAACAGGAAACTGTTCCGCTTCATCTATTGCAAACGTATTTGTAAATCCATTACCGGCAGTAGCGGTTTCAGCGAGCCCAACACTAGTTTGTACCAATGATGGTTTAATTACTTTAAACGGCTCACCAAGCGGTGGAACTTATAGTGGCCCTGGTGTATCAGGAAATAATTTTAACCCTTCTGCAGGCGCGGGAAATTATTATTCTGTTTATTCTTATACCAATAACAATGGTTGTTCGGCCATTGACAGTGTAAACATTGTAGTTTCTATTTGTACTGGTATTAAAACTTCTGCACGTGCAGCTTCATTCTTAGTTTACCCAAATCCTGCTGCTGATTATTTTATTGTTAGCTCAACTAATAACAATGGTTTAAGCTTAACAGTAACAGATGCTTTAGGAAAACTGATCCTTAAAAAAGAATTTACTTCAACAACAGAAAAAATAAATATCAGCCAATATGCAAAGGGCATTTATTTTATTGAAGTAAAAAATGGTTCTGAGAATGTTTATCGCACTAAAATTGTAAAAGACTAACTGTTTCAACATTCAAAAATTGACCAGTTATAAAGTTAAACGATACATTTACAGAAAACTATTCGGAAGAGGTGTTTTTTCTTGTAAATTTAATAATATGCAAAGGCAAATTTTATTTTTTCTTTTGGTTTTATTTGTTGCTTTTATAGCCTGTAAAAAAGACAGTGCTAAGCCAAGTTCAAATACAACCAATCCTCCAATTATTTCTTTTGTTGAATACCGTAATCCTTTTGTGGGTGTATATATTGGCATATATACAGATCAACATTGGACTAATAGTTTGGGAGGGCAAATTGATACTACTTTAAATTTCACAGTTACTGTTTCAAAAGACACCTCTAATGACTCGCTTTTGAATTCAAGTTTAATTTCTTGTCCATTTAAAGTAAATGGGAATGGAAAGGGAAGTTCACGCAATTGTAATTACGGAAATTCAACATATAGCTATCCATGTTGGTTTAAAAATGATTCTATTTATCTTTCTAATTTTAATGGCAATTCAGGTTCTGGTGGATATCAAAGAACATTTATAGGAAAGAAACAATAAAACTTCACAGAAAGCTATTACAAAGAAAGGCCTGTGGGTTAACAAATTTATTGACAAAATATATCCTAATATATGCTCAGACTTTTAATCCTTATCTCAATTTTCCCCTTTTTTGTTTTCGGACAAGAAGGCTCTGGCTTTCCGAAAGACCAGCAAACGAAAGCCTATTGCCAGGTAATTGCTGAATACATAAAGGTGATAGGCAAAGAAGACCAACTTAGCTTTGACACCTTGTATATTGGCAAACATCCCGATTTTCCGGAAATAAAATTGCCAGCAATTATACAGGGCAAAAAAATCATTCTGCTAACATATCATAAAGGTGATAAAGAGCCTCAAAATAAAAGTTCGTTCATTTTAATAAATATAATAGAAAAGAAAGTTATTAATGAAGAGATGAATTTTATGCTTGTAACCTTTCATCAGGATTATCATCCACAACACAATAGTTTTTTTGATCTCAAATACGATCCCGCAAAAAAAGAATTCGTTTTAAATAAGGATGTAAGGTTCGACCATCAATACATAAAAAAGTAATAAAACCTTGTATTCTTACAACATTATTCTTTAACTTGTATTTCACCTTATTTGGCGTTAAATTTAACAAAAATACAAGACCATGACCCTTTCACACAAAGCAAAAAATATTTTTCTGGCAGATGATGATGATGATGATTGTAATATTTTTGAAGATGCCTTAAATGAACTTGACGTCGAGGCTAAACTCACAATTAGTAACGATGGTGTAGAGCTTTTAAACACCCTTCATGAAACAGTGCCTCCCCCACCCTGGGTTATTTTTCTTGATCTTAATATGCCGCGAAAAAATGGCTTTGAATCACTAAAAGAAATAAGGGAAATTGCTAAACTAAAAGAGATTCCCGTTGTTATACTCTCAACGTCCTCAAATATTGAAGTAATTGACAAAACATTTAGTTTGGGCGCAAATTATTATATCTGTAAACCAACCTCATATCCGCTTCTTACAAAAATGATAGCAAAAGTTTTATCCTTAACTCCCGAAAAACTAAGTTGCCGTCCATCAAGGGAGGAATTTGTATTGGCAAGCTAAACCTGCTGAAAATTTAAATGGAAAAGTATAATAACAAGCGGACTAAAGTTATATTTTTTTTCGCGACTGTTTTTTTAGTTACACTTTCAATTCTATCTTACATAAGGATCAAAAATCTTATTGATAATTCGCGTTGGGTTAATCATACCAATGTGGTAAAATTTAATTTACGTAACACCTTTTCTTACCTGCTTGAAATGGAAGCAAATCAGCGTGGATTTATAATTACACATGATTCTGCTTTTATTTCGTCTTATAAAGCTAATGTTCAGACGTTGGATAGTTCTCTTGTTAAGATCGATTCTTTAACAACAGATAATTTATCACAGCAGCGTAACGCCAATCAATTAAGAACTTTAATTGAGACCCGAAAAAAGTATATGCATGGCATTCTTGATGATGCATCAAAACAAACGATAAGCCTTGCAAGAATGCTTGGTGGCAAATCGCTAATGGATGAAGTAAGGCGCCAGATCAACAAAATGGAAAGCGAAGAAGATAAATTACTTTCCGTTCGCACCACACTTTTAAATAAAGAAACTTTTTTAACCCCTATCGTAACTTTTTTTCTTATACTATCTGCAATTATGCTGCTTATTGTGGCATATAATAGGATCATGAAGGACCTTAGGCTTTCTAATGCTTTACGTGTACAAATTCAAAATACGAACAGCGAGCTTGAATTAAAGAACACGGAGCTTGCAAAAAGTGAAGAGCGTTTTTTTAAGATCTTTGATAACAACCCAGTTGCATTAACCTTTGGCGAAATTGGCAGTAACAAAATAACCTATGCCAATAAATTATTTTATACTTATTTTGGTTTTACCAATGAGGACGAAGTTATTGGCCATACATCGGAAGAACTGAATTTGATCTCGCCCGAAGAAAACGCGAGAATACTGCCTATCATTATGAGCTATCTCGATGAGAACCGCAGTGTTGCCGAGTTACAGGCTTTACCACCTGAAGAGATAGAAAAAGTACTTATTAAGTTACGAGAGAAAATGTTTGGCGCAGGGTTTGAAGTTGTGTATACCAAGAAAAATAAAGAGACCTTTAACGCACTTGTATTTTATGAAATAATTGCCGTTGGCGGGAAAAAATTTGCCTTAACTTCTTACCAGGATATAACTGATCTTAAAAGAAAAGAACAGAAAATTGAAAAACAGAATGAAGACCTTATTAAAATGAATAAGGAATTAGAATCGTTCAACTATATTTCAAGCCATGATCTACAAGAGCCTTTAAGAAAGATCCAGATATTTTCTTCACAAATTGTTGAAAAAGATCATAAAATTTTATCTGAGAAAGGAAAAGAGCTTTTTCAGCGCATTCAAAATTCAGCGTCTAAAATGCAAACGCTTATACAAGATCTTCTCGCCTATTCACGCACAAATGTTGCCGATAGAATATTTGAAATAACAGATGTTAAGAAAATAGTTGAAGATGTAAAAGAAGAGCTTAAAGACGAATTACTACAGAAGAATGGCAGCATTGAGATCGGCGATATGTGCAATATAAAAGTTATTCCTTTTCAATTTCGACAGCTAATTTACAACCTTGTAAGCAACTCATTAAAATTCTCAAAGCTGGATAGAACGCCTGAAATAAAAATAAAAAGCCAGGTAGAAAAAGGATCTTATTTTAATAACGAAAAAATTGAGAAAGACATTAAATATTGTCATATCAGTGTTTCAGATAACGGTATTGGCTTTGAAGAACAATACAAAGAAAAAATATTTGAGGTTTTTCAACAGCTGCATCGTAAAAATGAATACAAAGGCACAGGTATTGGTCTTGCTATTGTAAAAAAAATAGTAGAAAATCATAACGGTGTAATAACCGTACAAAGCACACCTGGTGAAGGCGCTACCTTTAACGTATATATTCCTGAAATGAATAATAACTAGATCGTTAACATGAATAAATACTTATTTTATTTACTATTTGCTTTCTGTACCATAACCGCAAATGCGCAATCATCTCCGGAAGGAAAAAAATATGTGCTTCTAACAGACTATGCTTGCGCAAAAATGGAAGGTGGTGGTTGCAGTATAAATACATACAAGGTATTTGAATTCATAAAAGATAAAGTATTTATATATACCCTTGTTAAAGCCTCATGTACGTCTAAAGAGCGCGAAGAGAATTATAATAAAGATGAACCTGTAAAATCAACCCGCTATTGGACAATTAAAAATAACAAGATCTTTGTTGAAAAATACGACGAATACGGTAAAATGGAATTGAACGAAGATAAAATAATTGCAAAAAAGGGAAAGACAGTTACAGAATTTTTAGAACAACATTAATGAAAACATTAAAACAAATTATACTCCTTATAAGCTGTTTGACTTTAATGACAAACTGCAAAAAATACACTTGCGAATGCAATGCTTACAATTTAAATAACCCAGAAAGTGGCGGACACTCTAGTTTTAAAGTAAAGAAAAAACACAGGAAAGATATTTGTACTGACAAATCAACACAACCAGACATTTACGGTAATTATACAACTTGCATAATAAAGTAATCATGTTTCGCTTTCTTAGCCATTTAATTCTTTTCTTCCTGATCATTACTTTTATTTCCTGCAACCAACAGGACGAAAAAAGTTTAGTAAGAAATGAATTGATAATTAATGCTATTAAAAAAGAAGCTGGCGAGCTAAAAGATAGCGTCTCTGAAACCGCGCCAAGCCCATTAATAATAAGGTCTGGCTTACCTCCGGGTTATTATAAATACACTACAGATACTTTACAGGTAAGCCAATACCTACGGCAGATCTTCCAGGATAAAACGGGAAACATTTGGTTTGGCACCGTAAGTAATGATGCTTGTCGTTACGATGAAAACTCTTTAACTTATTACACAAAAAAAGAAGGATTGGATGGTAATACAATTCAAGGTATTGTAGAAGATAATGATGGTAATATTTGGTTTGGAACAGATGGCGGTTTAACTAAATACGACGGAACTAATTTTACAAAGCACACAGAGAAAAACGGATTGACCAAAGATCACATCACAAGCTTGTTCATTGACAGAGCCGGAAATATGTGGATCGGCACTGCCGGAGGCGTTTGTCGTTATGACGGTAAAAGCTTTACCAAATTTTCAATTCCTGAATCGGGCAATAAACTTGAAATTAAAAGTATCATAGAAGATAAAGCGGGAAACATTTGGTTCGCTTCAAATGGCGGAGGCGCTTATCGTTACGACAATAAAAATTTAACTCGCATTTCAGAAAAAGATGGCTTGAGCAGCAACACAGTAACTTGTATTTTAGAAGATAAAAGCGGTAACATTTGGTTTGCTACATTAGGTGGAGGTTTATGTTGTTACGATCCAAAGGCTGCGTTCAAAGGATCTAGATCATTTACCAATTATCCCGAAGAAAAAGGCAACAACAGAGTTTTTACTATGTATGAAGATAAAGTTGGAAATATTTGGGCTGCAGTACATGGTGGTGTTCGTCGTTATGATGGTAAAACATTCAGATACTTTGCATCTGCGGATGGACTAACAAATCATGGTGTACAAAGTATTTATGAAGACAGGGCCGGAAATCTCTGGTTCGGTTCAGGCAATGGACTTTTTCGCTTTGACGGAAATCGTTTTATAAATGTGACGAAAAAAGGGCCATGGCCAAAACATTTTCGGTAAGCTAGTATTTCAAACGAAGAAAATTTTGTAACTTTCATTTAAAATGAAATCGTTTAGCATATCTTTCCTTCAATTAATTTTTATAATATTCATGAATTTTACAACTGTAAAAGCGCAGTTCTCCCCTATTGGTAAAACATACGTTGGCAATGTGTGGTCAACTTGCAAAATGATGCAAGATGAG
>JBDSFC010000203.1:0-3802 GCA_039919745.1 Bacteroidia bacterium
CTGGAATAAAATGGAACCTGATACAAAAGGTAAGTTCTGTAACTCATGTAGTAAATCGGTTGTTGATTTTACAAATAAAACAGATGACCAGATCCGCGATATTTTACTTGAGCATAAAAACGAAAAAGTGTGCGGTCATTTTAAGAAAACACAAATAAACCGTCCGCTAAATATTACTATCGACTTTAATAACCTGCCAAAAAACATGAGTACAACAAAAGCTTTTGCAGTAGCTTTATTTTTGGTGTTTGGCACTTTTTTATTTAGTTGCACCGATCTGCAAGGAAAAAAGGTAGATACTATTGAAGTAGTAAATAATAAACCGGAAGAAATTACAATGGGCATTACAATACCAAATATATTACCAGAAGACACCATCCCTGCTTCAAAAATAGGAGAGGTCCAGTGTTTTACTGAATCAGTTGTAAATGGCGGCATGATGGTGGAAGAAGTTGAAATTGTTCCGGATAGTATTATACCGATCAAAATAGTGCCGGAAGAAAATTACATTATGGGTGCTATGGTAAGAGTTATAGACATAGTAGAAGAAGATACAACTGCTACGCAAACTGATTCTGTTGAAATTAAAAATATCGATCGTTTATTAAATCCATCGTTGGTAAATAAAACAACTGACCTCAGCGTTTATCCAAATCCAAGTAATGGCGAATTCACTATTAAATACGATGTTTTAAAAAGAGCAGATATTAAAGTAGACATTCTTGATATGAAAGGCGTATTACTTAAAACAGTTGTAAACGTAAGCGGACAGTTTGAAGGCAAATATCAAATTCCTGTAAATATAAATGAATTGCCAAATGGAATTTATATTGTAAGCTTAACCAATAACGGTAAACGTTTCACTGAAAAAATGATCATTGAAAAATAATTTCATATTACATCAAAACGCTTGCCACTTCTCATTTTAACAGTTTTATATAGGTAATATTACCTACTTCAAAATAGGTAATATTACCTATTGACAGTCTCGCTTATATTTTGGAACCTTTGTATAGGAGGTGCAAATGGCAACAAAAAAAACATTAGTTGAATTAAAAGAGAACGTTAGCCAGTATTTACATTATTGGCATGAATGGTCGCATAATGAACGCTGCTTATTAAGTGGCCATGAAAAACGCACGATCGAAAATTATATCAGAAATAATTACGAACTTAATTTTTTAGACAGTTTATTTTTCTTTCGCCAATCTCAACGCATAAAATTTTTGAATTATAAATTGCGCTACGATCATAAAACGTTTAAAGAATGGATCGTTGAAACATTTTTATTTCACCTGATAAAATTGGGTGAATTAAATAATGAAAAAAATTATACAACACTTATTTGGGAATTGGATGTAGCTCAAGACCTGAAAGAAAACCTTACAAAATTCAACACCTTTACTTTAAATGATGTATTTCAAAAATACAGGCCGGAAGATTTTCAAACGCCGGCAACCTTTAATAAAGTATTAGAAACTTTAAAATTATTAAAACATTCAAAAGAAGAAACTGATATTTCTTTAAAGATCCGTAAAAAAAATATGGTGCTTTGATCAATTTGGTTATTACAAACTAAATTCTGTCACCCTGAACTTGATTCAGGGTCTCAACACTTATTAGAACTGAGATGCCGAATCGCGTTCAGCATGACCCAATTTTTTTACTTTCAATCTAAAAAAAGAAAGTGATGGATCCTTTTAAAAAGAAGGGTGTACCCGGCGTATAATGCAATTCACTTACAGCTTGTGTTTCATTTCTTAACCTGCTTTCAGTATCAAATTGTGCCTGGTTCCATTTTGTATTTAAAAGATTTTCTGCTGTTATACCTATTTGAAATTTTGAAGTAGTATAATTTACAACTGCATCAAGCAAAAAATAACCTACTGCCTTAACGCTGTTATCTTCGTTAGCCGGCCTTGTATTTAAATACCTGTAACGAATGCTCGCGTTTAATCCTTTAGCACGTTTATACGATAACCCACCGGTACTTGTTAAAGAAGGCGCAAGAGGAATGTAATTTTCCCCTTCCTGCAAATTGATATAACGACCATGATTATAATTAAGATCAACATCCGCAAAAAGCTGATCGGTTATTTGAAAACGGGCCAATAGATCCACACCTAATCTTCTTGTTGCACCGGTTATTTCAACAATAGCCTCATCACCAACATACACCAACTCATTCTGAAGATCTAAACCCCATAAAGCAGTATTCACTAAAATACGTTTTCCCAATTTAAATGTTGATCCTACTTCGTAACCTAAGGCGGTTGGCAAATTGCGTTCAGAGGTTTTTAAAACTACTGAGCGTGCGTCGTTAGAATGAAAGCCATAACCAGCGTGAATAAAGAATTGCACGTTGTTGGACGCATCGTAATATAAATTTAATTTTGGGCTTAATTTTGGAGCTTGTTTTATTCCACTTAAACTATCGTATTGAAAATTTTGAAAAGAAAAATCAAAATAATCAAAACGCAAACCTGTGTTTATTGAAAATTTTTCAGTAAGATATAGTGTTTCATCAATATAAACACTTGCATTTTGCTGAAATAAATGTCCCGCAGAAATAGTATCTAAAATTACACGTTTAACGGAATGCCTTAAAGAGACATCACCATCATCAATGCGTGTAGCAGCACCAAAAATAGTTTTAAGATTTTTGTCAAATAATGAGGAACTCTTTTCGTAAGAAAATTTATAACCATACATATTTCTTCCACTTTCAGTTTGATCGATCTGGTCACCATTAACTGAATCATGTAAAAAGAAAGTAAAATTAGAATAAAGATTAAAATCGTAATAACTGTAATACGCCTGGTTCTTAATAATGCCACCGTTCCTTAAAGCAGTTGTAAGTATTAAATTTGCATTCGTTCTGCTTGTTTGCCCGCCTTCTGTAGCGTCCAAACTTCCGAAACGGGAAATACTACCATCATCTACAGCCCGTGTTGGTATTTGCCCGGAAGCATCCCAGCCTGAATTAAATGTAGAGGCCGAAAATGAAAGAAAATTATTTTCACCAAGTTGCGCGGTGTATTTACTAAATATATTATAACGTTTAAAATGCTGTTTGTTCTCTAAAAAGGAATTGGCATAATTATATTCTCCGGCTACATAAAAATTTTCATTACGTTTTGTAAACAAATGATTTCCTTGTAAAAGATCGATCATTGCCATTGCACGATAAGTATCAAACTGTCCGCCTTCGAGCTTGATCATGCTTTTACCAATATTGTTTTTGGTTGAAAATTCGCCCGCACCTGATGTAGCAAAATCGCCATAAGCGGAATTATAAGTTCCTTTAAATACTTTTAATTTATCAATGGTTTCAGGGATCACAAAATGAAAATCGGCGTAACCCTGGCCATGTGCATGCGAAACCATATTCACAGGCATACCGTCAATATTTACTGAAAAATCGGTTCCGTGATCACAATCAAAACCTCGTAAAAAAATTTGTTCTGCTTTACCCCCACCGGCGTGTTGCGCTATAAAAAGACCCGGCACTAACCTCAGCAGATCTTGTGCTGAATTGGTTGGTCGCAACTGTTGATCGATCTGTGAAATAATTTCAGTGCCATGCGAATTATTTTTAGAATCGGAAACAACTACTTCTTTTAAATTAATAATTGCGTCATTTTTCACCAAAGAATCCTTGATACTTGTTTGCGCGAAAGAAATTAACTGCAAAAGACAGCCACTGATCAAAAAATATTTTTTTATCATAAAATGGTTTTTTTGTCAGTTCGAGTGGTTTTTTGTTTATCTCTTACAAAAAATTGTATCGAGAACATACATT